>DASVST010000627.1:0-2318 GCA_036387965.1 Segetibacter sp.
AATATTGTTTTCAACGATGTTCATTTTAGGTATGGCACCCGCACAGAGGTTTTTAAAGGCTTGAGTCTTACCATAAAAAAAGGATGTAGCACCGCCATTGTAGGTGAAAGCGGCAGCGGCAAATCAACCTTGCTTTCTTTACTGCAAAATTTATATCCGCTTAATGAGGGTATAATAACAATTGGTGGTTTTGACCTTAAATATATAAATAGCAAAAGCCTGCGAAGCGCAGTTAGCGTAGTGCCGCAACACATTGATTTATTTGCCGGAACTATTATTGAAAACATCGCCATTGGCGATGAAGAACCTGACATGAGGCGTATTTTAAGCTTGTCGCAGTTGCTGGGCATCCATGAATTTATAGAGAAGCTTCCCGCTACCTACAATACGGTATTAAATGAGCAAGGGGTAAATCTTTCAGGCGGACAAAGGCAGCGGCTGGCCATTGCCAGAGCCTTGTATCGGAACCCCGAAATATTGATTCTGGATGAAGCAACCAGCAGCCTGGATCCCGAAAGCGAGCAAAAGGTACAGCAGGCGTTACAGTGGTTTAAAGAGGGAGGCAAAACCATTATTTTGATTGCACACCGGCTGAGTACTGTGAAAGCCTGTGACACAATCATTGTATTAAAGGATGGGAAGTTGATAGAGGACGGCAGCCACCATGAACTCTTAGAAGCAAACAATCAATATGCCCGGCTGTGGGAATACAATAGCAGCCTTGTTTAAAGATAGTCAGTAAAAGGCATATTCCAGTAGTGTATTTCAAGCAAACGTTATGAGAAAACCAATCTTGATTCTTTGTCTTTCCAGTCTACTATATATGCATACGAAGGCACAGGGTGAATGGAATTTAAAGAGGTGTATTGCTTATGCAATTTCCAACAATCTTTCGGTGAAAGAGCAGGATGTTCAGGCCCGGATGGCAGCACTCACATGGAAGCAATCAAAGTTAGGGCAATATCCTGCCGTCAGTTTTGGATCGTCGTTAGGCATGACCACCGGCCGTTCTATTGATCGTACTACCAACTTGTTTACAACTCAATCCATCCTCTTTAATAATTTCAATTTGCAAACGGGTGCCGATCTATACAATTTTGGTGCAAAAAAAGCAACTATCCAAGCTAACCATCTTCAATACGAGGCACAATTGGCTGGCGTTGAAAAGTTGAAAAGCGATGTCACGCTCCATGTATTGGGGGCCTACTTACAAGTACTGCTCGATAGTCAGCAAACCGGTATTTTTCAGGTACAGCTTAACCAGACTGCGGCTCAACTTATAAACACCCGCAAGTTGGTAAAAGCAGGTTTGTTGCCAGAACTGAACGCCCTGCAACTTGAGGCACAATTAACGCAAGACAGCGCTACTCTGATTGAAGCTAACGGGACTTTGCAGAAATCATTGTTGCAACTCAAATCAGTGCTGAACTTTGATACTGCTATACCCTTCGATGTTGATTATAATGAAAAGCCTGTTATAGTTTTTTCTTTAGCTGCATTAAAACCTGAACTTCTTTATGCAACGGCAATGCGGCTTATGCCTCAGCAAAAGATAGACAGCTTATTAGCGAAGGCCGCAGAAAAAACAATAGTTTCAACTAAAAAATCCTTTTATCCAACACTAAGCATTGGAGGTAATTTGCAAACTACTTATTCTAATGCCAAAAACAATCTGAGATTGTTGGGAACTACACCTTCTGGTTATATACCAATTGGCATAGTAGAAGGAACCGGTGCAAAAGTGGTGACACCTAGTTTAATTCCGATATATGAATATTATGCTAATCCATATGCTACTCAGCTTATCAGCAACTTTGGTAACAATGTGGGCCTTACGCTTTCGGTGCCAATCTTAAATGGTGCGACGGCTAGGATAACGAAGCAAAAAGCGTTGCTAAACCGAGAAATAATTCAATTGCAGCAGCAGCAGAACGACCTTAATTTACAGCATGATATATATAACGCATTTGTTGATGCCAGCAATTCTCTCCAAGCATTGACTGCATCTAAAAAAAGCGTAGAAGCTACAGAAAGAGCTTATATTCTCGCTAGCAAACGTTATAACCTTGGCCTTCTAAATTTACTGGAACTCACCACTATTCAATCAAAATTATTTAATTCACGTCTGCGCCAGGTTGTAGCTGAATATGACTATATTTTCAAAATGAAGATTTTAGAATTTTACGGAGGGAATAGGTTGGAGTTCTGACGGTTAAATTTATATAGCAATTTTTTATCGCAATATCTAAGAAGATTATAACCGTGTAATTTAGGAGGTTTATGGGCATATCCTTCGGCTCTTGGTATTTGCCTATAAG
>DASVST010000628.1:0-13009 GCA_036387965.1 Segetibacter sp.
TCTCCTGGCAGACGGTTTTTCAAGCACGCCGAGAGATCCTGAAATGAATTCAGGATGACGGTTGAGTTTAGGTCGTCATGCTGAACTTGTTTCAGCATCTCCTGGCAAACTATTTTTTGGGGAACATAAGCAATCAAGGACTAAGTTCTTCGAATAAATCTCTCCACTGCGGGTTTGCTTCATTAATTAAATATTGTTTCCACTCTCTTTTCCAGTTTTTCAACTGCTTTTCTCTTGCAATTGCTTCTTCAATATTTAGGAAATTCTTATAATATACCAGCTTAGTGCAGTTGTACTTACTGGTAAAGGAGTCTACAAATTTTCCATCTCTGTGCTCATTCATTCTAATGAATAACTGAGAGGTTACTCCTATGTACAACACATCATTTGTTATGTTGGTCAATATGTAAGTTGAACCTCCTCGTTTCATTTAGAACCAAATCTAATAATGTTGAACAAAATAGGCACACCAGGAGATACTAAAATGAATTCGGAATGACGGTTGAGGTGAGTGCGTCATGCTGAACTTGTTTCAGCATCTCCTGGCAAACAGTTTCTTTGAAGCACACCAGGAGATCCTGAAATGAATTCAGGATGACGGTTGATTGGGCAATGAATTCAGGGTGACGAGAAGTTTAGTGTAGCGGTTAAGCAGTTGGAGCAAAAAATGACTAAAAATCGTTTGGAGCGGCACAAAGTTTCCAATACTCCATAATGACCCTGAGCGTTTTTTCCAGTTCGTTCATCGAGTTTTTCTTCACGAAAAAACCCTGAACAGACATGCTATAAGCATCGATAACTGCTTTTTGATCTAGTGCCGTGGAAAAGAACAAATAGGGAATGCATTTTACCTGCAAAGCAGCATCCGTTCTCAATTTGTCTCTTAATTGAAAGCCATTAAGTTTCGGCATATTAATATCGGACAGAATAAGAAACGGTAGGGTATCAACTTTGTTTAAAAAATCGAGAGCGTCTTGTCCGTTTCTGAAGAATATAATTTCGTTAGGATAATCTAACTTACGGAATACCTCTTTCATAAACTCCAGGTCATCTACATCATCCTCAATTATTATGACAGGGCCGTTTTTGTTAAGAATATCCATGGCACTAAAGTAGAGTAATAAAGTAACAATCCTTCAATTGCAGAGTTTGCCTCGTCAGGAAATATTTTTCAGAAGTACTAATTAAAACAAAGAATGAAGATCACATTCTCTACTTGTACTTATCGTCTTTTACAACAAAATTTTTCAGATCAAGTTGTTCCTTTCTGGGCCTGCCAAGCATGTGAAAAACTCCTTTTAAAGCTATGGCAAGATTTTTAACGCTTGATGGTTTAACTAAATACAAAGTAGCACCATTCTTATAGGAAATGTCTACGTCTTCCATCTGATCAGAAGTAGAAAGCATAATTATTGGTACTCCTTTTAAATGAGGTTCACTTTTAATACTCTCCAATACTTCGAATCCATTTCTTAACGGCATACTAATGTCGAGAAAGATTACATCGGGTTCCGGGCTGTTTTGTTTTAATAGGTTCAAGCATTCAAGACCATTACGGGCATGGCTCATATTAAAATCAGGTAAAACTTCTCCCAATGCTTCTTTAAATAATAAAAGATCATCGGTATCATCCTCTGCTATCAAAATATTAAGCATAAATACAATCTAAGTGTTATAAATGGGAATCAAAAAAGTCGTAACCTGGGAGGGCGAATGTAGCACAATATTGGAAAATAAATAATAGAAAAAATTCTATCATGCCTAACAGAAATATAATAACTCTGTAGTTACGCTTCCTTTAAATCATTTAGCCGGATCTTCAACGCCTATATGCCACAAAACTCCGCAAGGCTCAATTAAAAGAATTTCTTCTTTTCGTCAGGGATATTTTGTCGGTGCTTTTTCGAAGCGTGTCATCACCTTCTAACGATAAGAATATTCACCAGCCATATGAACATGCACAACCATTGTGACTTCGATATTAAGGTGTGAGTCTAACAAAAAAAGCAGGGCGAACGCCCTGCTTTTTTATCCGTAAAAAAAATCTATTGTTTTACAAATTGAACTCTTTTGTTAGTTTGTTCTCCTTTGATACTTATAAAGTATAACCCGTTAGCCAGGTTCTTTACATCGATACTGATGTTATTAGAACCTTCGGTTAACGCTACTGAATTACTACGCAACACTTTGCCTGCATTATCAATTATGCTGTAATTGATAACATCTCTTTTCTCAACAGACATTCTCAGGATTGCACTTTCTTTTACAGGATTTGGGTAAAAGCTAACCGAAACATTTCCTTTTGTTTGAAGTACAACTGTATTAGAGTATGTGAACTTACCATCTACATCATTCATTTTTAACCTGTAGTAGACAACGGGTGCAAGGATATTGATATTTCTCGTTGTGTATGTGTAGTCTTTATTTCCTGCAGATGGATTGTTAGCATTCACTTTTCCTACAGCATCAAAACTTTTTCCATCGATACTTTGTTCTACTTCGAAAGATGCGGTATTTTGCTCGTTGGCAGTTCTCCAGTTGAGAACACCATTGTTAGTTTGAACCTTACCTGAAAAGCTAAGTAGTGTCAGGGGCATTGTGTTTGCCGCGGAAGGTGAATTAGCAGTTACAGCTGTAGTGCTTATTGCGCCAACTGTTGTAAAAGCTCTGCCATCCAGTTTAGCTCCTGTTTTTAGATTAATTGCTCCGTTGTGAGCAACTATGGTTCCCTTAAAATCTGTATAATCATTGATTGAAACTGCTCCATTAATTAGCCAATATACATTTTTTGCCTGTGTTCCATTTATTAGTGACACTGCAGCATACGTACTGGTGGTAAGTGCTCCATATATCTTTATCACAAACACAGCATCTGCATTTCCTTCAGCATTTAAAAAGAGTGTATCCGTGAGTGCAGTTCCTCCGTTTAATACATATGTATGTGGAGTAAGAACAAGTTTATTTCCAAACTGTGCAGGGTATAATAATTCAATATCAGCAGTTAATCCATTTAGGTATGTGCGGACGTTACCTAAATCTGCTGCAGCTGCTGCTGTTGATGCGTCAGGTTGTGGATGTATAGTTCCATCGACCAATAAAGGATCGTAACCGGTAGTTAAACCAAGGTTGGTTCCAACATCTCCTTTTACATTGCTGATGCCGCTGTTTGCAACATCTCCATTCCCAGAAAGAATTGCGTAAGCAGCAAGGGAAACAAGATTAGGAGCAGCAGGTCCGGTCAATACAGGACTTCCACAACCAATCGGAGTTTTAGCAGTTACATTATTCACCGTTACAGCTCCAGCTGTTGAAAGCAGTCTGCCTTCCAGCTTAGCGCCTGATGCAACGTCTATTGCACCATTGTTTGCAATTACAGTACCCTTCATCACAGATAATCCACCTAAGTTTACGGCTCCTTCAACTTTCCAAAATACATTGCAAGCCAATGCACCGTTTATTAGGTTAACCTGAGAAGCAACTGTCGATGATAATACAGCTGAAATTTTAAAGATGAATACAGCATTAGCATTACCCTGTGCGTCTAGGTTAAGTGTATTGCTTAAAGTTGTTTGTCCCGTGATGTTATATACACCTGCATTAAGTGTTTCGCCGTTACCTAATAATGGAGCGTGAGCAGCTGTAGGTGTTGTGCTACTCAATTGGTTGTATGCAAGGGTTAGACTGTTTGCTGCAGCCTGGGTAGCTCCATTGCCACTTTGCATTACACCGTTCACATTGCCGAAGCCAGTTGTGCCCCCGCTGTTAGTGCCCACATCACCTGTAATCTGCGATATACCGGTATTACCAACAGCGCCGGTAGTAGTGAACATAACAAATTTTGCAGCAGCACCTAAGTTAGGAGCTTGTGCAAAAGTCAAAAGTGGGAGAGATAATACAGTGATTACTGTTACAAAAAAATGTAGAAATTTATATTTCATTAGAATGGGTTTTGAGTGAAATTATTTTCACGTGCTAACGAAACGCCGCACCGAAAGTTTAATTGTTACACTTTTACCCTAAAAGGTTACATGATTCACACATTCTCCAACTCAACACGTTTTTGCTTTAACTGTTTGAAGAAAGTAGGAGTTAAACCAGTAATTTTTTTAAACTGGTTAGAGAGATGGGCGACACTGCTATAATGCAGTTTGCTTGCTATTTTAGTAAGATTCAATTCCTCGTAAAGTAATAGTTCTTTTGCCCTTTCAATTTTTTGAATGATGATGAATTGCTGAAGTGTCATGCCTTTAACCTCAGAGAAAATGTTAGCGAGGTAAGTATAATCGTAGTCAAGCCTTTTACTTAGGTAATCAGAGTAATTTGTGGAAGGTGGTTCATCGGTGTAATGTATTAAATCCATTACGCCGTTTATTATCTTTTCTATTAATATACTTTTTGAATCGTCAAGCAATTCAAGACCTGAAATGAGGAGGTTCTTCTTCAATTGATCCCGCTGTTGCTCTGTGATGTCTTCTAAAATTTCGACCAGACCCAAATCGACTATTATGTATTGTGATTGAACTCCAAGCGTTTTTAATTCTTCTTTTACCAGCATTTTGCAACGCTGGCTAACCATGTACTTGATATAAAGTTTCATATTTTTTCTAATCGAGCCTTGCTGCCACGAGCCCAAACTTACGAAGTGTGTGAGAAGTGGACAAACCTATTCATAATAAAGAGAAGTTGCAACTTTCTTTCAACCAATGTAAGAATCTGGTATAATCAATACAAGTGCACGTTCTGGTGACTACAATGTTAACCGAAGTAACAAACTATGATGAGTTGTTATATCAAAAGCAGGTAACCAAAACATGCAAGTCCTGCGAGAAAAATACAGCCGAAACCAATCATAGCGGGCTTGCGTAAATCCACACTGCCTACTGTCATGGTTATAATGAACTTAACAAGCGTATTGGATAATGCAGCAAGCAGGATAGTATTAATAGCAAGCGTTGAATCAGTGCTGCCCCTGGCAACTTTAGCCATTGATAAAGTGATAGCATCAACATCGGTAATACCAGAGATAGCACCTGCTAAATATGTTCCATTATCTCCGAAAGTTTCACTGCAGAATTTTACCAGTAATTGTATGCCGGCATATAGCAGCGCGAACTTTATCGCCGTACTAAAATTCAGTGGATTCTTTAGTGCAAGGTCTCCCGAATCTGTCTTTCCTTTCTTCAATTTATAAATAAAAAAAGCTGCACCAAACCCTGCCAGTGTAATGATAAGAATTGGCAGCCAAAGTTGTTTTGCAAGATTTTGATTTACCACAAACACTTCAAACAGAATACGTGGAAACATGATGGTACATGCACTAATAATACCCATGGCATAAAAGAAAGATGAAGCACCGGAAGCTTGTTTACTTCTTCGGGAGAAAGTAAGAGCTACTGATGTGCTCGAAACAAGTCCGCCGACTATGCCTGCGAGTAAAGTGCCTTTGTTTCCAACCATCTTAGCTATCATATAACCTACGAGGCTTGTCCCCGAAACGAGGATAACCATCTTCCATATTTCTTTCAGGTTCCATAAACCATATGGGCCAAAATCGTCATCTGGTAAAAAAGGAATCACCAGCGCCGACATAATTACGAACTGGATTATAGCAATAAGTTCTTTGCGGTTTAATTTATCTACAAAGCCATGAAGCATTGGTTTAAAAGCAAGCAACAACAACATAACTGCCATAACGATAAGTGCGAATAATATGTAGTTGAGAAAAACCATTGCACCCAACAAAAAGGTAAGTATAGTGGTTATTTCTGAGGTACCACCTTTATTTCCTGGTTCGGTAGAAAGTCTTAGGTAAGAAACGATCACTAATGCTAACAAGCAAATGAAGGCTACTCCAAACAGCCATGCTCCTAATGCTGAGGCGAGAAAGGCAGATAGGAAGCCGAAAATGCAGACTAATGTGAATGTACGAACGCCTGCAAACTGCTCTTCATTCTCCTTCACTTCTTTCGAAAACTGTCGCTCAAGTCCAATTAAAAAGCCAATGCCGACACTTATTGCAAAGCGGGTTATAAGCTCAATGGTAAACGTAGACAATTTAGAAAACTCCTCATCCATGACATATGTAACAACAAACCCATGCCAGCTGTTATTTTATAATGATGTCAATTGGAATAACTTCATCAATAAATCGGCTATTCGATCTTTTCATATTGTATAAAGTTTTTTACCACAGAAATATTAACTGCTATACTTTTATCCCAAATTAGAGTGTGAAAACCATTTTTACTGAACAGCAGATTAATTTGACCATTCAAAGACTTGCGCACCAGGTTCTTGAAAATCACGTCGATTTGCATAATGCGGTTATTATTGGAATGCAGCCCAGAGGAGTGTATCTAAGCGATAAACTGGTACTTGAGTTACGAAAGACTTTACAATCGCAAGCGGTATCATATGGCAAATTAGATATTACATTTTATCGTGATGATGTTCGCAAAGAGTTGCACGTGCCTAATAAGACAGAGATCAACTTCAGCATAGAAAATAAAAATGTAATACTTGTTGATGATGTATTGTATACAGGAAGAACGATCAGGGCAGCACTTGATGCTTTGCTTGATTTTGGTCGCCCGGCAAAGGTTGAGCTGTGTGTATTAATAGACCGGCGTTTTAGCAGGCAATTGCCTATTCAACCGGATTATGTAGGGAAGGTAATTGATGCGCTGATAACACAAAAAGTAAAAGTGCAATGGAAGGAGAAGGATGAAAATACAGCAGTCGTTATTACTGAGTAACATTTAAATGATTAGTATTAATTTAGCCACCTGAGATGAAACTTTCGACCAAACACCTCTTAGGTATTAAAGATCTGACTCCGCAGGATATTCGTTCAATACTTGACACTGCTAAACAATTCAAAGACGTTTTACAAAGACCAATAAAAAAAGTTCCTTCCCTGCGGGATATAACAATTGTCAATCTTTTCTTCGAGAACTCTACAAGAACAAGAATATCATTTGAGCTCGCTGAAAAAAGATTAAGTGCAGATGTTTTAAATTTCACTACCAGTTCTTCTTCAGTTTCTAAAGGAGAAACAATGCTTGATACAGTAAACAATATCCTAAGCATGAAAGTGGATATGGTAGTGATGAGGCATAGCGCAAGTGGCGCTCCACATTTCCTTTCTAAACATATTGATGCGGCAATAATTAACGCCGGTGATGGAGTTAACGAACATCCAACGCAGGCTTTGCTCGATGCATATTCTATTGAAGAAGCAACAGGTGGACTGGCTGGAAAAAAGGTTGCTATTATAGGCGACATAATGCATAGCCGCGTTGCCCTTAGCAATATTTACTTGCTCACGAAAATGGGGGCTGAGGTAACTGTTGCCGGGCCACCAACCTTAATTCCAAAGTACTTAACCGAAGCTTTTGATGTGCGGGTTTCTTACAATTTAAAAGAGACATTGGAATGGTGTGATGTGGCAAATGTTTTACGCATACAATTAGAACGCCAGAACCAGCCACTGTTTTCTTCGCTTCGCGAGTACAATCTTGCTTATGGTATTAGCAGAAAGTTATTAGACAGGCTGTCAAAGAAAATTATCGTGATGCATCCGGGTCCGATTAACCGTGGAGTAGAACTCGATAGTGATGTTGCTGATGGTCACGAAAGTATTATTCTTCAGCAGGTAGAAAATGGAGTAGCTGTGCGAATGGCTGCACTATATTTGCTCAGCCCGCAAAGCTCATAATTCATATTTCAGATTTTGAATTGCAGATTGGCGTGCCAATCAGAAATCTAAAATCACCAACCTAAAAATCTGCAATAAAATGCGTATCTGCCTTTTTCCCGGAACGTTCGATCCTGTTACACTTGGACATATTGATATAATCAACAGATCGCTTTCGTTGTTTGATAAATTGGTAATTGGGATTGGCAAAAATGCGAACAAAGCTCCTATGTTTCCCGATGAACAAAGATTAGATTGGCTAAATGAAATTTATAAAGATGACCCTCGGGTAGATGCTTTGGTTTACGAAGGATTAACTGCTGACTGCTGCAAGAGCATTGGAGCGAGTTTTATTTTAAGAGGCATTAGGTATGTTAGCGATTTTGAATATGAAAAGGCAATTGCAGATATGAACCGCAGCCTCGATTCATCGATTGAAACTATTTTTCTTACCTGTTTACCTCAATATACTTCTGTAGCATCAACCCTGGTTAGAGATGTACTACGCAATGGGGGAGATGTCAGTCCGTTTTTACCTGAAGTTGTTAATCTATCGTTAGCTAAACATTCGCGAAAGCAGGCTATCTAAAGTTGTAGAGCAACTTTAACAGGAGCAAATAAGTTATTGAATTTGTTTTCACATTTTATATTTAGCAATGAAGTAATTTCGCGTCTGTTTTATTTTTTCATAAAAGCAACACTGAAGTACATCAATGAATAATTCCTACACCGACCTGGTGAAGCAAACCTTCCACTTTCCACAAGAGGGTTTTCATTTAGAGAATAATTACCTCCAATACAATAATCTTGATATAAAGGCACTGATCGATAAATATGGTACTCCCCTAAAGCTTACTTATTTACCTAAGATAGGTATGCAGATTAACAAGGCGAAACAGATGTTCGAAAATGCTTTTAAGAAACATAAGTATGAGGGAACATACAACTATTGCTATTGCACAAAAAGTTCACACTTCTCTTTCGTAGTTGAAGAAACATTGAAGCATAACATACATCTCGAAACTTCATATGCCTACGACCTGGAGATCGTTAAGAAGCTTTATGAAAAAAAGAAAATAAGCAAGGATACTTACATTATTTGCAATGGTTTTAAACAACGTGGCTACACAAAGCGTATAGCAAACCTGATTAACACCGGCTTTAAAAACGTTATTCCTGTTTTAGATAATATTGGAGAAATTGATGCTTACCGTAAGTCTGTAAAAGTTCCCTTCAATCTTGGTATTCGTGTGGCAGCAGAGGAAGAACCAACATTTCCTTTCTATACATCACGGCTTGGAATAAGACCAAAAGACATACTTGAGTTTTATGTAGATCATATTGAAGGATATGAAGATAAGTTCAGGCTTAAGATGCTTCACATCTTCTTAAACAAGGGCATTAAGGATGATATTTATTACTGGAGTGAATTGAATAAGGTCATCAACCTTTACTGCCAGCTAAAAAAGATTTGTCCTGAGCTGGACAGTATAAACATTGGTGGTGGATTTCCTATAAAACACTCTCTTGGCTTTGATTATGATTATCAATTCATGATCAACGAGATTGTTGGAAACATAAAAAAAAGTTGTAAGAACGCGAAGGTTCCGATGCCGCATATTTTTACGGAGTTTGGAAGCTTTACCGTGGGTGAGAGTATGGCGCACATCTATAGCGTAATCGGTCAGAAAGTGCAAAATGATAGAGAGAACTGGTATATGATCGACTCGTCGTTTATTACAACATTACCTGACACTTGGGGCATTGGTGAAAAGTTTTTAATGCTGCCTATCAATAAGTGGAGTGAAGAATATCATCGCGTAGTATTGGGTGGAATAACCTGCGACAGTCATGATTATTATGACAGCGAAGAACACATCAACGAAGTGTTTTTACCTAAAGTTACCGACGGCGAACCTTTATATGTCGGCTTTTTTCACACCGGTGCATACCAGGATCAAATAAGCGGATATGGTGGAATTAAGCACTGCCTTATACCGAGTCCCAAACATATAATTGTTGGGCACGATAAACATGGGAAACTGGTAGACTGGGTTTATGCAAAAGAGCAAAGTGCCCAAAGCATGCTTAAAATATTAGGCTACTAACAATCAAACTTTTTTTAAATCTTTCGTATGAAAAAAATACTCTTTGTTTCCCTGGCATTAGCTGCCTTCAACTGCTCGTTTGCACAAACAGCCGAAGACTCCATCAAGCAGATCGTTAACCAGATGTTTGTTGCTATGAAAAGCAGCGATGTGGGTTTGTTCAAAGCGAGTTTTACCGATAGCGCTTTCCTGCAGACGATTGCCACCGATAGGGCCACTGGAAAAATGAAAATAAAGAACGAGGACATCAATGCATTTGCTCAAATGGTTGGGCAACTGCCTAAAGACTCTGCAGATGAACGCATTACTTTTAATGTTATTAAGATAGATGGAGATCTTGCGAGTGTCTGGACTCCTTATCAATTTTATTTTGGATCACGTTTCAGCCATTGCGGCGTTAATTCTTTCCAGGTAGTAAGGTTGAATGGCGTTTGGAAAATCCATTACATAATTGATACAAGGAGAAAGGATAACTGTAAGTCTTAATAAAGAATAGGCTTAACTGAAATTCCTTGCTGTCTCAGTAAATTAATAACACCATTTAATCCGCCTAAGTGTGCTGCTCCAACAGCAAAGAAAGTTGGTTTTTGTTTTGCCTGGTTAATAATTACAGGTACCCAGTTGTTATTGCGATCATTAAGAAGTATTGATTCGTACTCGGCAAAGTTTTTATCATCCATCGTCATCTCCTGCATTTTGTTGATGTCTTTCGATTTATAAACTTCTATCAAACTCGCAAATGAAGCCTTAGAACTGTCGAGGTTATTCATCATATCCATAAGCATGTCTGCTTGTATTTTGTAAGGTATCTTTTCAAACACTTTTATTTGATCTGCAACTTTCTCAAGCCCCGAAACTTTCATGTTTTTTCCTTCAGCAAGCGTTTGAAATGTTTTCTCCCAGCTATCCGGCTGACAACCTAACATCGATGGATATACAAGTGCCATTAATAACATCGGCTTTGTTCTTTTCAACATGTCCAATGATATTCCTACTTTACCTGAGAAGGTTTTATTAAGTTTCTCGTATGCTTCATCTCCTAGCAAACCAGCAATGGTAGTATTGTCCTTCATTGCCATTCCCATCATCATTTCCTGCATCATTGCAGGATCATCCATATCTATCTCAAGAAACAAATGCTCTGTTGAATTAAATTTTTCTTTTACAACATCCGGCACCTGCAGATCCTGCGGACACATAAGATGTATTGTGCCGTAGATATAAGACGGTTGAGCAATCCCTTTACCCGAGACTTCCCACAACAATGTTTTTTCTTTTGGAGCCTGTGCTAATGCACATAAACTAAAACCCAGTAAACTAATTAATGCTGCTATGTTTTTCATAATAATCAAAGATGAAGAAAACCTGTATATAATTTAAGTTAAACATGAAAAAACCCGGTGTAGAAACACCAGGTCTTAACCAAAACTAACTGCTATGAAACAATCTTTATGTATGTCACAATTATTATTATTATTGAATGTGGATTTGCTTAGGTGCATTTTTTACTTCTTCTTTTTTAGGAAGAACTAAATACAAAATCCCATTTTCATAACGTGCCTGAATAGCTTCAGTATTTATTTTATCATTTACAGAAAAGCTACGTTTGAAGCTGGGAGAAACAAACTCCTTCTTTAAGATTTTTACATCTTTATTGTCTTCTTCTTTCTTTTGCTCAGTGCTTACGGTAAGTATTCCTTTTTCAAGATTAATTTTAAAATCTTCCTTACTTCTGCCCGGTGCAATAACTTCTATTTGAAAACTATCAGCAGTTTCAAAAATATTTACAGGAGGAATGGTCGATTCACTTCTGCTATCGCTTCCCCATGTATTCGGAAAAGAGCTAAAAATTTCATCGAACACATTGTTCATGTTTCTGGTGTTGCTATGTTTTATTATCATGTCTTTTAATTTTCAAATAAGTTTACAAACTGTATACCGATGGCTTTTTTCAGCATTTCTGGCTTTTTTCTGCAATATTTCAGCTGTTTTAAGACACAGTGTCTTAAATAATTTTTAAATTATGCCATTATAGCACCTGAAGCATTTTTAAATCTTATTCTATTTTCCTATTTTTGTACTCACGTTAAAATAAATAAGAAGCGAGATGTATCCAGAAGAGATTGTAATACCGATGAAAGAGGAGCTTACTGAAAATGGATTTGAAGATTTAAAAACACCTGACGAAGTAGAACAAGCAATAAAGAAAGAAGGAACTACTTTAGTGATGATAAATAGTGTGTGTGGATGTAGTGCAGGTACAGCACGTCCGGGAGTTTTGATGGCTGTAGCAAACGCTAATAAAAAGCCTGAGAACTTGTCTACCACTTTTGCTGGCTTTGATATAGATGCGGTTAAAAAGGTTCGTGAACATTTAATGCCGTATCCACCATCTTCACCTGCAATTGCACTTTTTAAAAATGGTGAAGTAGTTCATTTTATTGAAAGACATCAAATAGAAGGTCGCCCTGCTCAAATGATTGCAAGCAATCTTATTGCTGCATTTGATGAGCATTGTTAGGCTAAAAAGATATTTAAGTTTTCATCCGGGCAGTTGCCAAACTCGTCATGGATGGGTTAGTAAATGACCTCCCCCTTTTCTAAGGCGGGAGGTTTTTTTATGTCTCCTGTCAATGCTAACTTCTAACTTGATAATTTCTCACTAACATTGCATTCTGTTTAACCAAACATAACTGATGTATCCTAACTTATACTTTGCGTTCAAAGATTTATTTAATATTGAAGTGGACGCTCTTAAGCTGGTCAACTCATTTGGTTTCTTCGTTGCACTTGCTTTTATTTTTGGTGCATGGGTTCTTACTCTGGAACTGAGGCGCAAAAGCAAACTCGGTTTACTTACTTATAAAGAGGAAAAAATTACCGTAGGCAAACCTGCAACTGCTTTAGAACTGCTATCGAATTTCGTACTTGGCTTTCTGCTGGGTTATAAGCTGATTGGTGCATTCATCGATAGAGATGCCCTTGTGGATACCCAATCTTATATTTTATCTGGCCAAGGAAATTTACCCGCAGGTTTAATTTTAGGTTTAGTCTTCGCCGGTTTAAAATGGTTCGAAAAAAATAAAGTAAAGCTTGCAAAGCCTGAAGAAAGGATTGTTAGAATTTGGCCACAAGATCGGGTCGGAGATATGGTTATCTATGCTGCTATTTTTGGATTTGCAGGAGCCAAAATCTTCCATAATCT
>DASVST010000629.1:0-3681 GCA_036387965.1 Segetibacter sp.
TTGTGGAAGGCGGAAGCGATTGCTCTAAGGGTTGTTAAATCATTTGCCAGTGCCGGCCTATTTGCTATCGAAATGTTTGTTGATCAAAAGAACGATGTGTGGGTTAATGAGACCGCTCCACGAGTTCACAACAGCGGGCACCATACAATTGAAGCGAATTATACCAGTCAATTTGATATGCTGTGGCGGGTTATGTTGAACTACCCTTTAGGAAGTACAAACCCGATCTTAAATGCTGCCATGATTAACTTAGTTGGTGCTGAAGAGCATAAAGGGGAAGCCAAATATGAGGGTTTAGAAGACATACTGAAAATAGAAAACTGTTTCGTACATATTTATGGTAAGAAGGAAACAAGACCAGGCAGAAAGATGGGCCATGTGACAATCCTAAGTAATGAAAAGCAAGAACTGATTCACCAGGCAAATAAGATCAAACAGATGCTTAAGGTTGTAAGCACTTAAACTAAAAATATGGCAACACCTCTTGTCGGAATTATTATGGGAAGCGATAGTGACCTGAATGTAATGAACGAAGCTGCCGAAGTCTTAAAAGAGTTTGGTGTGCCTTATGAACTTACCATTGTTTCCGCTCATAGAACTCCGAAGCGAATGTTTGAGTATGCCACAACTGCTAAAGAAAAAGGCTTGAAGGTAATTATAGCTGGAGCTGGTGGCGCAGCACACTTGCCCGGGATGATTGCTTCAATAACAACGCTTCCTGTTATTGGTGTGCCAATCAAATCCTCAAATAGTATTGATGGATGGGATTCTGTTTTATCTATTTTACAAATGCCCAATGGCGTTCCTGTTGCTACAGTGGCTCTTAATGGCGCAAAAAATGCAGGCATTTTAGCTGCACAAATACTTGCGACTTCAGATGATGCCTTATCAGGAAAAGTTCAGCAGTATAAAAATCAACTTGAAAAAAGTGTATATGAAAAAGTGGAAAAGCTTAATAGGGATATTATTGATGGTGATGGGAAATAAGGTTCAGGCACAACTTATTTTAGAGCGAAGCCTTTTATTGAGCGACTATCCATCCGGCTCATCTATTGAATTCATCAACAATAAACTATTCGTTATCGGAGATGATGCCACGCATTTGATGATCCTCAACCAGAACTATAACAAGGTTGACAGCATAAGGCTCTTCAAAGGAGATAACAGAATCAGTAAGAATAAGAAAGCCGATCTTGAGTCATCAGCAGTAGTTACAGCTAAGGGAAATCAACAATTAGTCCTTCTTGGATCTTCTTCTACTAAAAGAAGACAGCAAATTTTGTTGTATCCTTTTAACCACGGCAAGACAATCGAAAGCTTCAGCATCAAACAATTCAATAAACGTTTACTAAACTCAGGTTTAGCTGAACTGAATTTTGAGGGACTTGCTGCAACCGCAGATAACATCATCATAGTTAATCGCGGTCATTTAGGCAATCCAACAAATCATTTTATTGTAACAGATCTAAATTTTTGGGTGAACCAGAAAAAAGCAGCGGTCAACATTATCAACATCAACTTAGAAAACAAGACCAAAGCTTTTGCTGGTATCTCCGGTTTAAGTTATGTTCCTTCAAAAGATATGATGCTCTTCACCGCATCTACAGAAAGTACATCAAGTACGTACGACGATGGAGAAATCAGCGACAGTTACATTGGATGGATATCAAACTTCAGTACCAAAATTAAATTGAAGGAAATAACTGCTGATGGATTGCTTAATCTATCTGAAAACAACCAGAGCTTCACTAAACAGAAAATAGAATCTGTTACGGTTCAGGAAGTCCAGGGCAACACCTTAATTCTTCACCTTGTTGCAGATAATGATAATGGACAAAGTACATTATTTAAAGGTCGTCTAACTCTTTAGTTACTGGGTCACGTCACTCTTTGTGGGTCTATAAAACTCTTTAAAGATCAGCCTTAAACTCTGGTCGTAAGTAATGTAATTGTATATCCAATTAATAAAAACCTGCATCCTGTTTTTTACACCTAAAATTAAAACAAGGTGCAAACCCATCCATATTAACCAGGCAAAAAAACCACTAAAATGTAGTTTCGGTTTAGGTACATCTACAACAGCAAGGTTGCGCCCAACTGTTGCCATACTTCCTTTATCATGATATTCAAATTCCTGCAATCGCTTCGGCGATTTCATCTCCATCCAACGAAAATTATTAGCAACATTCTTCGCCTGGTTAATGGCAACATTCGCCACTTGAGGATGTCCCTTTGGAAATAATGGAGTCTCCATATAAGCAACATCACCTAAGGCATAAACATTTTGGAAGCCGAGCACTTTATTATAACGGTCAACTTTAATCCTGTTCCCTCTCACCACCAATGAAGGATCGATGCCTTTAGGCACATTCCCTTTTATCCCCGCTGCCCAAATTACTGTTGCTGTGTCGATAGTAGTTCCATCACCAAGTGTTGCTGTTTTTCCATTATATTCCTTTAAAACAGTTTTCGTTCTAACAATTACACCGAGTTTTTCTAAGTACTTCTGCGAGTCTGCTGCTGATTTTTCGCTCATTGCACCCAATGTTTTATCGCCCCCCTCCATCAGGTATATCTTCATCTTTGAAAAATCGATCTCGGGGTAATCCTTCGGTAGCACATACTTTTTCATTTCTGCTATTGCTCCGCTCATCTCTACCCCTGTTGCCCCTCCGCCAACAACAACTACAGTCATCAGCCTTTGTATATCTGCTTCATCTTTTGCTATTAGAACGTCTTCAAAGTTTTGGATCAATCTATGCCGTATTTGCAATGCCTCCTGGGTAGATTTCATTGGAAAAGCACACTCTTTCATTTGCTCGTTGCCGAAAAAGTTTGTGTCTGCACCTGTGGCAATAACGAGTTGATCGTAATCAATATCTCCTGTTTCAGTAAGTATTTTATTTTGAGAAGGGATTATCTCGTTTACTGTTGTTAGTCGTATACGTACATTTTTACTATTGTGGAATGCTTTACGCAAAGGAAATGATATATTACTGGCATCTAAGGCTGCGGTAGCCACCTGGTAAAACAGCGGTTGAAACTGATGATAATTGAATTTATCAATAAGGAGAACATCAAAACCTGCTTTGTTATTAAGACTTCTTGCCAGTTTCATTCCGGCAAAACCGGCACCTATAATTACAATCTTCATATATAACGATTTGCTTTACAAAGGTAGTTTGTAAAAACTTATGAGCATAGGTGCAAAAGCTAAGCCACCAAGGTTATAGTCATTTGCAGAAGACTACTCCTTGTATATTCGACGTTCATCCCTACTATTAAGATATTTTCAATATTATTACTAAGCCATGGCAGGAAAAATAACCCGCATAGTTTGGATCCTTTCTTTAGTAAGTTTATTTACAGATATGGCCAGCGAAATGCTTTATCCTATCATGCCGTTATATTTAAAACAGATTGGCTTCTCTATAATTGGAATTGGAATTTTAGAAGGTTTTGCTGAAGCAATAGCAGGTTTAAGTAAAGGATATTTTGGTAAGTGGAGTGATTCAATGGGAAAACGATTACCCTTTGTCCGGCTTGGTTATTCTTTAAGTGCTATCTCAAAGCCTATGATGGCAGTACTTACTTACCCATGGTGGATTTTTACAGCCCGCTCAGTTGACAGAATTGGCAAAGGAATACGAACCGGCGCAAGGGATGCCTTATTATCAGACG
>DASVST010000630.1:0-7338 GCA_036387965.1 Segetibacter sp.
CCCTCCGTGAAGAAAAAGAACTTCATGATCTGAGCTAAGATTCATTAAATCTCTTACGAGGCTTCTTGCGTCGTTTAATACATCTTCAAATAATGGAGTCCTATGACCTATCTCAAGAATAGATAAACCGCTACTATTAAAATTTAGTATCGCCTCGGATGCCTGTTGTAAAACCTGCTGGGGCAAGATGCATGGACCTGCATTGAAATTATGCACCTTCATAAAAATGATTGAGGTGCAAAAGTATATTATAACTTAATCATGAGGACGACCTTTAGCAGCACTGTTCCTCCAACTGTTATTCAACTCCTCAAACTCCTTTAAGTCCGCCTCAGTAAATGCAACATTCTTTAGCTGCTTCAAATCAGGTTGTCCCGCATTTACCCACGCTGTGTACCAGAAGCTGGCAACAGAGTAAATGCTTTGCCTCATTCGACGCTCAACCATGTTATTAAGCCTTTTGTTGTATTCTATCGTAAACGCAGATGAGTATTGCCGAATTACTTTACCGCTTCTTTCTTCGAAGGCATACTTCCTATCTGGTGGAAAGTCTTTACTTAATAAAGCCTCGTATTTTAAGACAGTGTCTGACTGCGCACCACTTTCCAGTACCCTCGCCCAAGTGTAATCTGCAATGCTATTTATATGATCTGCTTTGCCTATCATGAAGTCAAATTCCCGATCTGCTAAGAGTTCCGGAACCCTGCTTTCCCAAAAACCATGAATTCCTTTTTGATTTGTATGCTGCCCATCGTGATTTGAACTTGCGAGAAGTGGCACATGAGAGTCTGCAATATAATGCCCGATTTCTGCTGCAAGTTTTAGGATCTTAGCCTGGTTCTTTTCCTTAAAAGCATTCGTAAGCCGCTGCTGCATTATTTGTATCCACCACGGAACAATTCCGTTTTGGATCACCGTGTCTTCACCATATTTTTTTATCGCTGAATCGTAGCGGCGTGGCAGATCAGGGTAAGGATGTTTGCCGTAGTTGTCCATGTCGATATAGTGCCGAGGTGCTTCCTCAACAATCGCATATCTTCTTTTATCCGGGTCTACTGAGTGATCACTTAGAAATTGTATGTTCGGCTTAAACAAAACCAACATCTCCGGAGGCAATAAAAAAACAGACAGGTAATTGATCTTTTGGTGTCCATAGAACCCCCAGCAGAAACTATTTAAACTTATCACACTTAATAGTAAAAGCAACGAGATTCTCTTCATGTGATGAATTTAATCACTTATTTCTGCAACGCCACCGCTCACTGCAAATTTCATCGCATCCGTAGAAGAAACTGCATGAAGTGGCTTGATCTTTTCAATCGGGACGATGTACACGATTCCGCTTAAGGCATACGAGTGGGGAACATAGACTGCTGCATGATTTAACAAGCCTAACCTGCTACAATCTGGCTGTGTCATAAAGCCCATCCGCCAAACGTCTATTCCATCAACGTTCACTAACACTGGTTTGTCAAACTTTCTTTTGTCACCCGCAAAAGCTTCAAGAAAATCTTTAACCGAAGTGTAGATAAATTTTATTCCTGGAGTTCTCTCGAGAACATGTCCGAAGAAATCAACCATCTTTCCCACGATGAAGGAAGACGACACCCAACCAACTAAAACAACAATTATGATAACCACCAAAAATCCGAGCCCCGGTATCTTATGAAGTCTTCCCGTTTCGTCTTTGCCAAATTCAACAGGAAACAATGACTGTATAAAGTCTGGCAAAATATTATCGATGTAAGTAAACAAGGAAATAACAGCCCAAAGGGTAATTGTTATGGGAGCTAAAATGATAAGTCCTTGCAAAAAGTATTGTAGCAGTTTTCGCCAATGCCAGCGAGGCTTTGTGTCCGTGAGTTGTTCCATAAATGGTAAGTATAGAACAAAGTAAAAGAATAATTATTAAGCATCTAAAATCGCTTGCGCCGTTTAGATATGGGAGAATTTTGTTTGAGAGGACACCGTTCATAAAAATTTGATATTGGAAACTTGCGCTACTTAAAAAGTTTCCATAGTTTTGCGCCTCAATTATGGAAGCAAGGGAAAGAATATTAGAGAAGACGCATGAATTGTTCCATCAATATGGAATTCGCAGGGTCACAATGGATGATATTGCTACGCAATGCGGAATGAGTAAGAAAACGATTTACCAATCTTTTAAAGATAAAGATGAGCTGGTTGATGCGGTTGCAGAAGCTCATATCCACCATAATAAATGCATCTGCGAAATTGATAAAAAGCAGGCTAAAGATGCTTTGCACGAAGTATTTATGGCTATGGATATGGTAAAGGAGATGTTTGAAAAGCTGCACCCCGGCATCTTACACGACCTGGAAAAGTATCACCCCAAAACCTTCATAAAGTTCAGGAAGCATAAGGATGAATTTCTGTTTAAGGTGGTAAAGCAAAACCTGGAGTGGGGGATTGAAGATGGCATTTACAGGGCAGAAATTGATATAGATGTTATGACAAGGTTCAGGTTAGAAAGTATGTTTTTGCCTTTTAATCTCTTTGTCTTTCCACAGAGCAAATACAACATAACAAAGATAGAAGAAGAAATAATGGAGCACTATGTATATGGTTTGGCAACGATAAAGGGACATAAGCTCATAGAAAAATATAAAAAACAAAGACAAACAAAATAAGATGATTAGAATTAAGCCCATGCCTCTTTTGTTTATGCTATTGCTTACGCTTTTTAGCGTGGCGGCTACAGCACAAAACAGGTATGAACTAACTGTAAAAGATGCTGTAGACCTTGCTTATAAAAACGTGGTTGAACTTAAAAATGCGCAGGTTGACTACCGCATTCAAGAGGCTGTAAATAAAGAAACTTTTGGAAGAGCATTGCCACAAATAAGTGCAAACCTCGGAACACAATATTACCTGCAGCTGCCCCAGATCCTTTTTCCCAATGCAGCAGAGGCTGGTATTTATAATGTACTAATCAGAGAGAACTTATTACCACAGGGAACAAAAGTTCCTGTTCCCACTTTGCAGGCAATAAGTTTTCAGCAGCCATGGAACATGAACGTGGGTGCTACTATACAACAACTGCTATTTCAGCCGGATGTTTTTGTAGGATTACAGGCACGGCAAACAGCACTTGATCTTTCTAATTCGATGATCGAGCAAACAAGAGAGAGGATCAAAGATTCAGCATATAGAAGATATTATGCAATCTTAATCGCGCAGAAGCAATTGTATTTTTTGAATGAAGGTGTTAAGCGCCTTGAAAAGCTATATCGCGATGATTCGATCATGTACGTAAATGGCTTTGCTGAACGGTTGGATCTGGACAGGGTACAGGTGCAGTTAAATAACCTTAGAACAACTACCAGCATAGTTGAAAGCTCTGTAAATATTTCTTATTCAGCTTTAAAGTTTGCTTTAGGTGTTCCTCAATCAGACTCTGTTATACTTAAAGAAGAGTTGAGTACTGAAGTTATAAAAGAAAATATACTGGACGACAGCTTTAAATATGAAGATAGGGCAGAGATCAGAACGCTCGGCTATTCTAAAAGGTTAAGAGAGCTCGATGCAAAAAGGCATAGCCTCGGATATCTGCCTACGGTAGCTCTTGCGGGCAACTATTCCATTGTGGGACAGGGACAAAAGTTTTTTACTGATTCCGAAACCCGCTGGTTCAAAACTGCCTATGTAGGTCTTAATGCAACTGTTCCCATCTTCGATGGCAATCAACGAAAGCAAAGATTAAAACAGGCACAATTAAATGTAGAGAAGATTGAAAATACTACCACACTTGCGAAACAAGGAATAGACCTTCAACAAACAATTACCAGGGAAGTTCTAAAGAACGCTTTGCTTAACCTTGATTCGCAAGAACGAAACATGAAGCTTGCTGAAACTGTTTACAACACAACTAAGAAAAAGTTTGAGGTTGGTTTAGGATCGAGCTTTGAAGTGTTGCAATCTGATGCTGATTGGCAACAGGCACAGGCTAATTATTTCAATGCCTTATACAACTCAATAATAGCCAAAATAAGCTACCAGGCTTCTCTTGGAAAGTTACAATAACCAAAACCTAAGTAAAGAAATCATGAAACCATTATTAAAATTTTTCTTTATCTCGCTGATAAGCGTTTCGATACTTGCTTGTCAAACGAGTAAGAAAGAAAGAGAGAGTATTATAACAGAGAAAAAAGAAAAGCTCGAAAAGCTTAAAAAAGACCAGGCACAAATACTTGCAGAAATAAAGAAGCTCGAAGATGAATTAGTAAAACTTGATACTTCAGCAGCTAAATTAGACAATGCTAAACTGGTAATTCTTGATACTATACGTATTGAAAACTTTACCCACTACATAGATCTGCAGGGCAGAATTGATGCAGAAAATATTTCTTACATAACTCCTCGTGGTATGGGTGGACAGGTTCGGGCAGTCTATGTTAAGAAGGGTGATTTTGTTCGTAAGGGACAATTATTACTCAAACTCGATGACGCAATTGTTCGCCAGAATGTGGTTGCTGCAAGACAAGGAACCGCAGCTACAAGAACCCAGCTTGCTTTAGCAAGAAGTATTTACCAACGTCAGAAAAACCTTTGGGATCAAAACATAGGAACCGAAGTACAGGTGCTGCAGGCACGTACAAACGTAGAAGCGCTTGAAAACAATTTGAAGACTCAACTTGAAAACATAAAAGCTGCAGAAGAGCAACTTAAGACAACCAACGTAGTGAGCAATGTAAGTGGTGTTGCAGATGAAGTAAACATTCATGTTGGAGAAACATTTACAGGATCACCAATGGCAGGAATAAAAATCGTGAACACAAGCAGCTTAAAAGTAATTACTGATATACCGGAGAATTACTTAAGCCGGGTTGCAAAGGGAACACCGGTGGTGATTTCTGTTCCTGATATAAATAAAACTTTCAACTCAACTATTTCTGTTGTAAGTCAATCGATAAGCGCAAGCTCGAGAGGGTTCACTGCAGAAGCGAGAATACCAAATGATAAGGACTTGAAGCCAAACCAAATGGCGATGATCAAGATACAGGATTATGCAAAAAGTAATGCGGTTACTGTTCCTGTAAACACATTGCAAACTGATGAATCAGGAAAGTTTGTTTATGTAGCTGTTAAGGAAGGGAACAACCTTGTAGCAAGGAAACGCAATGTAAATATTGGAGAGTTATATGGGGACAAGCTTGAAGTAAGAACCGGTTTACAAGGCGGGGATATAATTGTGAAAGAGGGTTTTCAGAACTTGTATGACGGGCAGTTGCTTACTGTATCCAAATAACGAATAGTATGTCAGTCTGAGCTTATCGAAACCTTTGCTCAACAGAGCTACGAAAGCCGAAGTGTGCGACGCAACAGAAGCTTAATAGTGTGATAGTGGCGGCTTCATAAAAATAACCCTAACGCAGTTTACCACTGCGCAAAACCAAAAGTATGAGTGCATTAGAAAACCTCAAAGAAAAGTTCAAAGAGTTCGGCCCCACAAGCTGGTCGATAAACAATAAAACATCTATTTACCTGCTCATTGTTTTTGTGTCTCTTGCAGGCATATTTCAGTTTGTCACTTTACCAAAGGAGCAATTTCCTGATATTGTTATCCCAACAATTTATGTACAAACCGTTTACGTAGGTAACTCACCAAGGGATATTGAAAGCCTTGTAACGCAGCCAATAGAAAAACAAATTAAAGGTATAACAGGCGCTAAAATAAGTAAGCTCAATAGCACCTCAATGCAGGATTTTTCTGCAATCATTGTGGAGTTTGCAACTGATGTTCCCGTAGATGTTGCGTTGCAGAAAATGAAAGATGCGGTTGATAAGGCAAAGAAGGATCTACCTACAGATCTGACCCAGGAACCAAACGTGCAGGAAGTTAGTTTTTCTGAAATGCCTATAATGTTTGTAAATGTGAGCGGCAATTACGACATGGTAAAATTGAAGGAGTACGCTGATGACCTGCAGGATGAGCTTGAAGAATTGCCACAGATAACAAGAGTTGATATAGTTGGTGCTCCGGAAAGAGAATTCCAGATTAACGTCGACAACTTTAAAATGCAAAGTGCAAACATCACATTTGATGACATTGCAAATGCAGTAGCACGAGAGAATGTAGATATCTCCGGTGGGTTGCTCGAAGTAGGTAATATGAAGAGAACCCTTCAGCTAAAAGGACAGTTTAAAACGGCTTTTGACATAGAAAGAATTATCGTAAGAAATACTACAGGAGCTCCCATTTATTTAAGAGATGTTGCTGAGATACGCGATACAGTAAAGCAAAGAGAAAGCTACTCAAGGCTGAATGGAAAGAATGTTGTTACACTAAACATCATAAAAAGAGCAGGAGAAAATTTAATTGAAACATCAGATGGTGTAAAAGCACTTGTTGCAAGGATGAAAGGAAAAGAGTTTCCTCAAAACCTTGATGTTGTAATTACCGGAGATCAAAGTAAAGCAACAAGAACTTCATTTAACGACCTTGTAAATTCCATAGTTATTGGCTTTGTATTGGTGCTGATTATTCTCATGTTTTTCATGGGAGTTACCAACGCATTTTTTGTTGCGTTATCTGTTCCCCTCAGCATGTTTGTAGCCTTTATGTTTTTGCCTGCGGCAGATTTAATAACAGGCTCTAACGTTACTTTGAACTTCATTGTACTTTTTGCCTTGTTGTTTGGTCTTGGAATTATTGTAGATGATGCTATAGTTGTAATAGAAAATACACATAGAATATTTGTAGAAGGACGCGGGAAACTAACTCCTGTTGTATCAGCAAAAATTGCTGCCGGCGAAGTTTGGATTCCGGTGTTAGCAGGTACACTTACTACGTTAGCGCCTTTCTTTCCGTTGCTGTTTTGGCCCGGCATCATAGGTAAGTTTATGATCTACCTGCCTACCATGCTCATCTTTACATTGGCAGCGTCACTGATTGTTGCCTTTATCATGAACCCGGTCTTCGCCGTTGATTTCATGAATAGTGACGAACATGGAGCAGTAAAAAAGAAGAACGCAATATTTAAAAACCGCCTTTTCCTTCTACTCGTTGGCGCAGGTGTTTTGTTTGATATTATCGGTTTGATAGCAATGATGAATGCGCCACTTGCACCCATAGGTGCAGAAGAAACACAAGAAGGTTCAGGGTTCTTTTTTACTGGTAACCTTTTACTATTCTTTGCATTATTAATGGTATTGAATAAATATTTCTTCGAAGGCTGGATTCATAGCTTTCAAACGCGGGCACTACCCTCAATTATGACAAAGTACGAGCGCTCTTTACGTTGGGCTTTAAAAGGTTGGATGCCGGTGAAATTGTTACTGGGAACGTTTGCGCTATTTGTGTTTTCAATATTTCTT
>DASVST010000631.1:0-2459 GCA_036387965.1 Segetibacter sp.
CTACTTGTGTCATAGTTGTAAATTTTTAGGTTTTTATATTTAAGTGTGATGTCTACAATTCGTTGAGCAAACAACTCAATGGTGAGCAGATCGCCGGGATGCAGGGGATGCACATCCCTCCCATTGTTGCTCTGCACCATAAGCCCCAGGTAACTGGCCATCCGATTCTGTCCATCAGTTTGTTCGTCATTACAAAATCTCGGAAGTATGCCCTGGCTGATCCAGATCATGCTATGTTGTGCAGCAAACAAGGCAAGGCTGGTGAGTGTATTTAGTTTATCGCCGTTAGTGGTGGACGATAATGTAAATGCCGTCGCTAACTTGTCTTTCCAAAGTTGTTTGTACCAGAACCCTCCGGTGAGTTCCATGAATTTTTTAAACCCCGCCGATACATTGCGGAAATAAGTGGGACAACCGAATATGATGGTATCAGACCCGTGTAACAATGCCAGTTTATCGGACGCTTCATCAACGTGTATGAGATTTATTTCTGCTAATTCAGTTTCCATGTTCTGTGCTAAAACCTCAGCTACTTGTTTTGTATGCCCTCCGTGGCTGTGATAAACAATGGAGATGATTCTTTTTTCCATATGATCGATTTACAGCACAAATTTTCAGTTACAAAGAGACGGATAACAATCGCATGCGGTAAGTAATTCAATTAACATAGGATAATTGAATTACTTACCAAAAGCGTTTTTGCATGGGCAGAACGACATTCACTTTTGCACCATTATTCATTAATTATTTTTTATGAGAACAGTACTTATTTCTTTGGGTTTGCTTTTTGCAAACATGCTTTGGTCACAAGAAAATTTCAAACTCAAGACAATTGCTAAAACAGGACCAGGTTCATTAGGGGCCTATGGTACAGTCACAAATGAAGTCACATCTTTTGTTGGAAAAGGCAATTATTCCTTAGGTGGCTATGGTGGCGTGTTATTGAATCATCGTCTTTTATTAGGCGCCCAGGGTAAGGTTATCTTCTTTCGTTATGCCAATCAGCCGCGGACATTTGTGTATTTTGGTCCCTACACAGAGTATCACTTCAACCCTGCCCAATTAATCCATTTAAGTTTAGGTGCTATGGGTGGCATGGGTGTCTTAAGCAATCGTGCAGATAACCATGGAAACCTGGTTTTTGTTGCTGAACCTAGAGTATCTGTACATATCAATGTCACCAATTTTATGAGAGCTTCTGTCAATGGAGGCTACCGTTACGCAGCTAACGACAAGTACCAGGAATTCAAACACGACGATTTTAATGGTATAACTGCTGGAATAGGACTTTCCTTTGGCAAATTTTAATGGGACTGAAAACCACAGAGAAGCAGCGTATTAGTAGATAACACCCTCAAACAAGAAACCATCGATATCTATTGTTTTGAAATGGCGGCTTAATGCTGCCATTTGTTGTTTCTAAAAAATGGTGCTGTTACAAACAAAAATGGCACAATATATTGTGCCATTAAAAGGATATGTATTCTTCTTATGACTCTACCGGAACGCTTGTTATATTTCTTGCCAGCCAAAGAAACTCTCTAATAAAATGGGCCACCTGGCTGGAAAATCTGTCATCGCTTAATGTGCCATCCACAGTGAACTTCCTATCTACCTCCGGTACAATTAACATGTGTGGAGATCCAATGCCAAATAAACCGTAAACCAAATGCTGTAGGGCAAGTGCAGCTCTTATGCCTCCCATTGCACCGGGAGATGCAGTGACAATGCCAAATACCTTATGGTTTTGTTTAGGAAAATGATCGAGCAGATTTTTCATGGCTGGCGAGTAGCCTCCGTTGTATTCAGGGCTTAGTAAAATAAATGCATCTGCTTCAAACATCCTGGCTGCCACATGTTTTAAATGCCTGGGTGCATCATTCGGCGACGTGATTACGTTTCAACCGGGGGAAGAATATGATTTTGAACATCGATCAATCCAACTTCAATATCTTCTGTTTCTCTGATTCGATCAAATAAATGAAGTGCAACTCTTTTTGTGACGCTTTCCATTCTGGGACTGCCAGCTATAATTTCAATTTTCATGTTTAAAATTTTACATTAGTAAATACTCATGTAAAATTTCACTGGCTCTACTTATTACAAAACCTCATTTGGTAAATTATTCTGTTACCCTTTGTTAACTTCTTTTACCCACATGCTGCGCTCTGACTCTGCTCAGGCTTTGTGGCGTAATCCCCAGGTAGGATGCAATGTAATGATTGGGCACCCGCTGCTCAATGTGAGGATATTTTTGAATAAACTCCTGGTACCTCTCCAAAGCTGATTTACTAAGGCTTGAATAGATACGTTGAATGGATGCACAATAGGCATTTGAAATAAGCTTTCTAAAATGCCGTTCCAACTTTGGAACTTTGAGTAACATAGAATCATGGTTCTGTTCAGAAATCTGCAGCACTTCACAATCTTCCATGCAATCAATGTTTGCCCGTGCAGGT
>DASVST010000632.1:0-3191 GCA_036387965.1 Segetibacter sp.
CCATTAGAAATTTCAAAGTGTCCGTTTAAAACAGTGCCCGATTATAATAAGCCATCACGTTTTCGTCCTAATCCTCCTAAAGCGGAAGTAACATGGGTAAAGCCGGAAGTTGTCTGCGAAATAAGCTATCGTGAACTCACAAGAGACGGTGCAATACGCCACCCGTCGTTTAAAGGTTTGCGTGAAGATAAAATTGCAAAAGAAATCGGATGGGAGAAAGCCGTGCAGCTTGGTAACATCACCAAAGAAGAAAACACGTTAGCAGGAAAAAAAGCAATGAATGCCCCGGGAAAGAAAGAAAGAAAAACCTTCTTAAATCCCAAGGATGAAACGCAGGTAAGAAACATAGGCGAACACGACATAAAGTTTACGAACCTCAGCAAAATATACTGGCCAAAAGAAAAGGTAACTAAGCGGGACATGCTGAATTATTATTACCAGGCAGCACCAATAATGTTACCTTATTACAAAGACAAACCACAAACATTATATCGCTTTCCGCATGGTATTGAAGGGGAAAAATTTTATCAGAAAGATGTAAAAGGAAAGGCACCGGAATGGATTAAAACTTTTCCATATCATAGCTATGCTGATGGTAGAGATAAGGAGTTTTTGGTTATAACAGATGAAGCAAGCTTGCTGTATGTTGCTTCTTTAGGTTGTATTGAGATAAACCCCTGGAGCAGCCGTATACAAACTCCTGATAATCCTGACTGGTGCATTATAGATTTGGATCCTGATAAAAATACTTTTGAGCAGGTTATAGATGCTGCATGTGTAACTAAGCAGGTTTTAGATGCACTTGAAATTCCATCATTTCCTAAAACTTCTGGTTCTACAGGGTTACATATTTATATTCCCTTTGGAGCAAAATACGATTACGAAGCCTCTAAAGAATTTGGAAGGGTAATAGCAAAACTTGTTCATGCTCAAATACCGGAATACACAAGTATAGAACGTAAAGTGGCTGATCGCGGTGGCAAAATGTATATTGATTTCTTGCAGAACAGGCCACAGGCAACAGTTGCAGGTCCTTATTCTCTCCGACCAAAACAAGGAGCGACCGTTTCAATGCCGCTACATTGGGAAGAAGTAAAAAAAGGATTATCGATGCATGATTTTACCCTCTTTAATGCAATGGATAGAATAAAAGAACAGGGGGATATTTTTAAAGGTGTTTTAAGTAAGGGTATCGATCTAAAAAAGGTATTGAAGAAAATAGATAGCCTGTTTGGTGGGGGATGAGTTTAGGAGTTCGGGAGGTATAAAGAGTTAGCAAAATTTTGCTTACCAGTATTATTTCTGATAAGGAAAATTTCTCGATGCGTTTTTCATAAGAGCATCAACCAGGGTGTTTACAGATCTACCTACTGAACCAGAAGCCTGGTAATCATATTTCCATAATATCTCACCGCTTTTACCATCGTTTATTTTAATAGTTGTTTTCACATTATTTGTGCTGAGCCATATATTTGATAAAACACCCACCGCAATAGCAGCTCCATTTGACGTTGGCTTTTCCATATTAACGGCCGTTTGAATAACGGCATCCACTCCTAGTAACTTTGCAAGTTCTACCTTACCTTTTCTTTAATGTCACCGTAGCCAATATTCGCATCTTTAAGTATGGAATTTGTTTTTGATAGGCCCTGAAACTCTACTGTATAACTAAACTTATCCTCCTTCAATAAAAACCAGGCATGCATTCTTCGCTGAACGTCAATTCCGGTTCTCTGTTCCATCTAGTAATCTTTTCAGGCGTAAGACTTTTAGCATCAAGAGGGCGAAGTTGAATGCTTACTTCTGCAGGCAGTATTGCTACAGTTTTGTGTTTTCCAAAGGCTCTACTAAAATTTTGGGATGTATAAATTTAGGTCCACATGCGGTTAACGCAAGTACTATAAAGACAAAACAAAGTTCTGTTTCATGGTTTAGATGTTTTATCGCCGCAAATTATATGTTGTTCAAGGTGATATTCTTGATTAACATTCTTTTTGTGCAATCAATGCTCCTACACAGGTAAAATTTGCTTTACATCTTCCGTAAATCAAATGAGCATTCATCCAAGAATGCTTAGCAATTCAGGTTTGAAAAGTACAAAAAAGCTGAAATGCGATTCAAAGGCTTTACACGTCAGGAATTTAATCACAAATATTTGACAAAAAGCTTTTCTCTCTCCACAAAGAGCTTTATCTTTTGTATTCAAACTTGCACAATGAAACAAATACTTACTACTTCCTTCCTGGTATTCTGCTTCGTAAACCTATTAAGTGCCCAGGCTCTAACCTGGAATCCTGAAGAACCTAAAGCAGGAGAAAAGATCACAGTCACTTATAATCCCGCAGGTACACCACTTGCAAAAGAAAAAAATATAGAAGCTGTGGCTTACTTCTTCGGTGTACCAAGTGGTATGAAAGAAATTCCTCTAAAAAAAACAGGAAACGTTTATACCGGTTCATTTGTAACTGACACCGGTACAGTGCTTTCAACTATAGTTTTTTCAGCGGGAGAAATAAAAGATATAAATAGAAACAGTGGCTACATGGTTTCAGTAAGAGATAAGCAAGGTAAAATAAGGCAAGGAACCTATAGCGCTTATGCTGATCAGTACGATGGTTTTGGCAACTATTTATATGGTCTGCCGGCAAATGCTGAGTGGGCTTTTAATTATAGAAAGCAGGAATGGAATGAATTTCCTTCCAACAGGTCCAACATCACGCCGATGTATATGCAGGCTTTATACACAAAAAAGAAAAAAGAAGCTGAGCCCGAAATTTTGCAATTAATGGCTGATATGGAAGCTGCAGGCAACTTAACGGAGAATCAATACAACACTTTATCGGGCTGGTACCAGCGCCTCGGGCAAAAAGACAAATCTACTGCGTTGAAGGCTGAAATGAAGGACAAATATCCTACAGGTAATTGGAAGAAAGTCGAAAGCCAGAATGCTTTTTATTCTGAAGCTGATCCTTCAAAAAAAGAAGAAGTATTAATTGCTCATCTAAAGGCTTATCCCCCTGTAACCGATAATGATAAATTGCAGGAAAACTATTATTATTCATCCTTAGCGACAAGCTTTGCCCAACCTAAAGATGAGACAAAACGTGACATTGAAAAGTTTAAAGTATATGCTGCCAAACTTCCTATAGAAATGAAGGCTTCTCTGTACAATAATGTTTCATGGAACTTAG
>DASVST010000633.1:0-8306 GCA_036387965.1 Segetibacter sp.
AAATTGAGGGTAAATCTTGTGGGTCCACAATTTTCAACTGACCAGGTAATTAATTACCAGGTCCTTACTACCCCGGTACCTGTAGCACCCAATATGCTTGCAGTTAACAATACTCATTATACTACCAGTGGTACATTTACCATTCCCGCAAACAGCAGTTTTGGTGAAGTAACTATTAATATAGTTAATCCGGGAGTAAGCAGTACCAACCCGAGAGAAGTTCATATAGAGCTTATTGGTAATGCTGAGATTAAACCAAGTGAGAGATATAAAACAGTAGGCATTCGAATATCGCAATCTTAATTTTATTCGTTAATACATCCCATAGGCTGAATTTTTTTAGCCTCTTTTTACAAAAACCTCTTTGTATATCTTCTGCAATTCTAAAGATGGCAACTTTTCTTTAAATGATGCCTGAACCGTGAGGGTCTGTTATAATAAAATCACAATTCCTGCTAATAGCTCTTTTGGTTATCTAGCTATTAACCTTCTGAATTCAGGGGTGTCAGCAGGGTCAAGGTTTATCGGAATAAAACTTGATTCTACCGGTACCATTTTGCCATCGATTAACTACAGAGAGCTGGGGATAATAGTTGATCAGAGATAATACCAACCACAATACTTCTTCTACTTAGCACCCCTTGAAAAACGGGTGCTTTTTTATAGGTAGTAGGTTAGGTTTTTGGCAAATTAAATGCTATAATCTCACATTCACTCGTCAGCCTTTTCCACTCTTCTTTGGGTCATTATTTCATCTATCAGAATAAAATGAATAAACGGCTAATTACACTCACTTCTTCTCACTACTCAACTCTTCTTAGAAAATGAAATGAGGGTGTCCTTTTAGGACAGCCTCGTAAACATTGGCCGGACCGGATAGGAGGAAAATTTTATAACCAGGATTTTTGGAACGTATAGTGTAAACCCTTTATTGCATGTTGCAATTTTTTTTCTTAAACATCTTTTGAAAATGCAGCATTAACTAAATTTTGTGTGTCCATATTTTTGGCAAACTGCCGTTCAAACAATATTTTCACCGCTCAAATTTTCAAAATCACTTAACATGAACAAATTTCTATGTGCTTTATTAGGCATCATACTGGGATTCAGCCAGTTATATGCTCAGAACCGTACAATTAGCGGTAGGGTAACAGATGCGACGGGGAATCCCTTAGTGGGGGCTACAGTTTCTGTAGTTGGCGCAACTACAAGCGTAACTACGAACACAACAGGTGCTTTTTCAATCGCTGTGCCAGCCGCTGCACGTGAACTTGAGATTTCTTATGTGGGTCATACTACCCAAAGAATTGGCCTAAGAGGCAGAACGGATTTTTCGGTGACCCTTGCTGCTGCAAGTGAAAACTTAGCAGAAGTTGTTGTAACTGGATATGGTACACCTCAGAGGAGAAAAAATACCACTGCTTCTGTTGCTACCGTAGGATCCAAGCAGCTTGAAAATAGACCTTTCACCTCTGTTGACCAGATGTTAGCAGGTAAGGTTCCTGGATTAGTGGCCCCGGCCAGTACAGGACAGCCTGGTGCATCACAAAGTATTCGCATAAGGGGTATTGGCTCAATATCTGCAGGTTCAAACCCATTATATGTAGTAGATGGAGTTATTGTTAACTCTGGCGATGTTTCACGCCTTACCCCAACAGCAAACACGCTTGCTGGTATAAATCCTAACGATATTGAAGATGTAACAGTTTTAAAAGATGCATCTGCTACTGCACTTTATGGTTCAAGAGGTGCAAATGGTGTAATTTTAATCACCACTAAATCAGGAAGAGCAGGCAAAACGAAATTTCGTGCTGATGTTGAAATGGGATTAACTAACAATGCTCCATTACCTGAAGCAGGAAGGTCTTTAAATGCTGATGAGTGGTTGATGCTTTTTGAAGAAGGTATGAGAAATGCCGGTTTAAGCCAGGCTACCATTGATGCTAATCTATTAGCGAACGGTAAAGGGAATGGTGTAAACACTGATTGGCTTGACATTGTTACTAGACAAGGACAGCAGCAGCAATATAATTTATCTGCTTCTGGTGGAGAAGGTAAAACTACCTTCTATATTTCTGGCGGTTATTTCAACCAGGAGGCAAGCGTTTTAGCATCAAGCTTTAAGAGATATTCTCTTGCAACTAATTTTAAACATACTGTAAATAATAGATTTACTTTAGGAGTAAATCTATCAGGTAATAATTCTAAGCAATTAAGTCCTAGTGCCGGTGGTGCTTATGCTAACCCTACCGGAGGTGTAGCATTTCTTCGCCCAACTCAAACTCCCTATAATCCTGATGGTTCTCTAAATATCAACAGAACAGGTAACAATTTCTCTTCCAATTTTAACCCGCTTTATATTGCAGAAAACGATATCAGAGATTTAAATACTGTTCAATTACGTGGTAACATAAATGGCGAGTATGCTATTCTTCCAAATCTTAAACTTTCCAGCCGGTTTGGTATGGATTATAATAATATTGATGAATATCAATTCTGGAATCCATTTCATGGAGATGGTAGAACAACGGGTGGTAGAGGACAGGCTTCTGATACACGTATTTCAAACTGGATATCAACTTCACAGTTAAACTATAGTTTTTCTCCAGATAGGAACAGGAATTTTAAAGTAGATGCATTACTTGCATATGAAGCTCAAAAGTCTAAGACAGAAGCTCTTGACGCGAGTGCAACCAGCTTCCCACCTACAAATAGCTTGCCTTTGTCAACAAATGCCGCAACAGTAATTAACGGGAAACTTTCCGCAGCAGATTATAGTTTTAATTCAATTATTTCTACAGGTTCTGTTAATTACAAAAACAGGTATATTGTCAATGGTTCCTTTAGAAGAGATGGTTCTTCAAGGTTTAGTGAAAATAATCGATATGGAGATTTCTGGTCAGTTGGTGGTGCGTGGAATATAGATCAGGAAAACTTTTTTGCCCCTAATAGGTACATCAGCAGTGCTAAATTAAGAGTTACTTATGGTACTACTGGTAATGCTGGTATTGGGAATTATGGTTGGAGACAAACTTTCGGCTATGGAGCCAATTATAATGGAAATCCAGGCGGAACCTTCAATTCAGTAGGTAACGCGGACCTTACCTGGGAGACAAACACACAATTTGATGTTGGAACTGACATAAGCTTCCTTAAAAATAGGGTAAGTATTACAGCAGATTATTACAAAAGAGTTTCGTCAAACCTATTATTTGCTGAACCATTGTCACCGACTTCTGGTTTTTCATCTATTACAAGGAACATAGGAACAATGCAAAATACAGGTATAGAGTTTGCGATCAATGCAACACCTGTAAGCACCAAGAATTTTAAATGGGATTTAAACTTTAATATCGCTCATAATAAAAATAAAATCACCAAACTTCCCGGAGGTAAAGACATAATTGACGGAACGTTTATTTTACGTGAAGGTTATGACTATAGGACATTTTATGCCCGTACGTATGTAGGTGTAAACCCTGATAATGGAGATCCGCTTTGGTATAAAGATTCATCTCACAAAGAAACTGTAAATAACCGCGGACTTGCAATTCGCGAAGTGTTAGCAGGAAAAAGTGCTTCTCCTAAATACACAGGCGGATTCAACAATACCCTTACCTATAAAGGCTTCTCTTTAGGAACAGAGTTCGTGTATAACTTTGGTAATTACGTAACTGATGGATGGGCTTTTTACTTGGTTGATGGTGTCGATCCTTTACAAGGAAAATATGCACTAAACCTTAGAAGATGGCAAAAGCCGGGTGACATAACAGATGTACCTAAATATGTCTATGGTTCAACCAATAACTCATCTTCATTCTCTACAAGATTTATGCAAAAAGGTGATTTTATCCGTTTAAGGAATGTGACCTTAGGTTATTTATTAGATTCCAAAATCACGAACAGGTTTGGTATGAGTAGCTTAAATTTTTATGTTAGAGGTACAAACTTGTGGACTAAAACATACGACAAGAATTTAACTATTGATCCTGAAGCAGGTGTGAATGGCTCTTCTGATTTGAACATCTATTATAGTAGAACAATTACTGCGGGACTAAATATTGGGTTCTAAATATTTACCGCTCAAAAACACACACAAAATGAAAATGAAATCAATAAAAATCACATTAACTACCGGGCTTCTTTTTATAATGGCCTTTAGTTCTTGTAAAAAGGAATTTTTAGATCTAAAACCCTATAATGCACTTCCCCTGCAAGATGCGTTGAAATCTGAAGCTGACCTGGTGACGGCTTTAAATGGCATGTATGCGGGATTAAGAAGTACTTCACTTTACGGCAGGCTTCTCCCTGTTAAAGGAGATCTGATGGCCGATAATATTTATGTTAGAGCAGCAAATTCAGGACGCTTCCTTGATCTTAATGATTACAATATAATCGGTACCAGCACAACTGCTGGCGATTTGTGGGGAGCTGCGTATATTGTTATTAAAAACGCAAATACAATTATTAACTCACCCATAACTGGAAATGCAAACATAAATCAATTCAAAGGTGAAGCGTTAGCAGTAAGGGCTTTGGTATACTTTGAGCTAGTAAGGAACTTTGCAAAACCATATACGGTTGATCCAAATGGGTTAGGAGTTCCTCTTATTACTACTTTTGATCAAAATCTTTTGCCAGCGCGTAACACTATTCAGGAAGTATATAAGTTGATTACAGATGATCTTGCTCAAGCATACTCATTAATGACTTTCAACCTTAATGGTTCCATGCCAATTACAGGGGGTACAACAAGGGCGTTGAATAGCTCGTTTATGACTAAATATGCTGCACGTGCACTACAAGCTAAGGTTTATATGCATATGGGCGATTGGAATAATGCAAAAACTGCAGCTCTTGATGTTGTTCAAAATAGCGGAGTTACATTGGTCTCTAATGCTGCCTATATTGGTTACTGGAGAAATCCAAGTCCTCTAACTTCAAGGGTGGAAACTTTGTTCGAGATAACCAATGACGTGGCAAATAACACGGGTACCAACGCCCTTGCTTATATGTATGATCAAGCTGGATATGGCGACCTACTAGCCACCAATGATTTGGTAAGTAAATATAGAACCGGGGATGTAAGATTAGGCCTCATTATAACAACAACCACGAGTACCACTACAACTCATGTGGTAAACAAGTATTCTAATACATCCAATGCGTCGGAGAAAGATGATATTAAAGTTCTCCGTTATTCAGATGTGTTGTTAATTCTTGCTGAAGCATATGCCCGCACTAATGACGAACCTAATGCGCGGCTTAGACTAAATCAACTTGCACAAAACAGGGAGCCAGCTTTTGCAGGTTATACCTCTACCGGTACTCAGTTAATTAATGATATTATTTTAGAGAGAAGAAAAGAACTTGCTTTTGAAGGGGATCGTTTCTATGATCTCCAACGCTTAAATTTACCTATCGTTAAAGTAAGAAGAGAGAACCCCAATACTGTTATCAATGTTGCTGCTGACGATTTCCGTCGAATTTTCCCAATTCCTCAGGGCGAAAGAGATGTCAATCCAAATATAAGATCTCAGCAAAATCCTGGTTATCAATAATTGGTTCTTCAATAAGAAGAAAACAACAGAGCCTGGCAATAGCCAGGCTCTGTTGTTTTTATAAAGAAGGTTTTTCTTGCTCCGAGCCTAAATCTTAAATAAGGTATAAAACCATTTTTTCTGTAATGGGACTAAGATATAAAAGCTATAAAGCTTTGCCCTCTTAGTTCTCTTGTTTACTTATCAATACAAGTGCAGATCAAATTTTTTGTAGAAAAGATAGTAACTTAAGTACGTCGATTTCTTCATTAAAATTTATCGAATTTTCTCTCAAGTATTCTTCTATTGCATTTTGTTGCTTCGAAAACATCTTCATTAAGTTCTTTTTATTTAAAGGAGCAAAATGATTAAACCGGTCACCAATATAAAATTTCTTGTCTGTTGCCAAAATAAGTTGTTGATTTACATTTAATTTAATTACCCGACTACCATCAGTCACACTACTTAAGGAATTGACAGAAGAAGTAGAGAGCGGTTGACCATAACCACCTGACTTTAGTTTATCACTTATTTTTATCCGTTCTGTAAATGCAAGTTTAACTTTTTCGGTTCCGTTTACTAGCTTTAAATAGACTTTGTCAAAATAAAAAATATCTTTTCCTATAGTTATTTCTCTTATGCTATATTCATTATCAAGACTAAGAGTATCGCCGTTTGTATTAATAAACTGAATTTGTCCGACAAGTAAATTATAGTTGAGTCTTGCTGAAGCTTGTCCACCTTCCTTGAAAAAGACTTTTCCCATAGTAAAATCTGGATATGAAAACATTTGTTTCACTCCAACAGCATCTTTTATATCAGTTCCTTCCGCTACAGAAACTTTTCTGAAATCTTGGGCCAATATTGTTATATTCCAAAGAAGGATGGCAGGTAAAATATAAATTACACGCATAATCTTTTTACGTTGAAAATAACACAAATATGTTACTACGAAATTATCTCTTCTGAAAAATTTTGCTTAAGCCAATGAGTAAAACCTATTTCTTGATACATCCACTTTTTGGGTTAAGTCTCCGAGGGGGAAGAATAATAACTTCATAAGGAACTCGGTTAAAAGGTTGCTTTTATTTGCAAAATTTTACTTTAAAACCTCTTCAAGCTTACTCATCAACCCCTCTCCTCTCAAACCACTTGCAATAATTTTACCTTGAGGATCTAATAATACATTAAAAGGAATCCCCTCAATTCCATAAGCAGGAACTGCTGCACTTTCCCATTGTTTAAGATCACTTATTTGAGTCCATGTCAAATTATCTTTTGCCACTGCTTGAAGCCAGGCTTCTTTATCCTGGTCGAGCGAAACGCCTAAGACAGTAAAGTTTCTGTCTTTGAATTGATTATAAGCGGCAACTACATTCGGGTTTTCGTTTCTGCAAGGTCCGCACCAGCTTGCCCAAAAATCAACTAATACAAATTTACCTTTAAAGCTGCTCAGGCTTATTGCGTTTCCATTAGCATCAGGCATGACAATTTCAGGGGCTTGCTGGTTGATTAGTTTATACTCCGGCTTTTTTGCAGGCGTTCGCGAGGCAATCATTTCTTTTATCGCATTAAGACCAGCATGATCTTTAAACTTTGCTGAAGATGCATCTACCAAAGGTTTTAATGCTTCAGGAGGCATTGTTCGACTGGCCATATTGGTAATGGCAAAAAATACAGCTGCAGGACTTGGAGAAGTATTGATAAAGTTGATTACTGTAGTGTTTAGATCTTGTAATTCCCTATCTCGTTTGTTGCGGGTAACAGTTAATAAGCTATCCTGTCCCTTTTGTTTTTGAAGGGTGTCTATTTCCTTAAAAGTAGAAAGGAGGATGGAATCCTTTGTTGTATAATCTTTGAAAAGTTTGAGAAGGCTTTCTGATGCGGGAGAGCCTTCAATCCTGTAATTACGATGATCATTTACATCTAAATGCACTTTTATGTCTTTACTGTCGTTGATCAAAACAATGGCTGGTCCGTTTTCTAAAACAAGCCTATAAACTCCTTCTTCATTCGCCATCGCCTTTAAATTAAACTCACCTTTTGTACTCAATGTTGTAGAATCTAACACCAAAGGTTGAGGACTGGTGAAAGGTATTTCCATCAGCAGAACTTTTTTTCCGGGGGCATTCTCGATAACTCCACTTACTTCAAAGGTTCCATGCTTTTTCTCTTTACATGCAGCAAAAAGAATGAAGGAGGCAGCTACTATAATTACTTTTCTCATCTTTTATTTACCTAATTTTTCTTCTAATAATTTTATTGAAACCTGGGGATCAGCTTTTCCTTTACTTATTTTTTTTACTTCTCCAACAAACAATCCCATTAAACCCTTCTTGCCCTTTTTATATTCAGCAATTTTCTCAGGCATTTTATCGATTACCTCATCCACCCAACTTTCAATTTCAGCACTATCTTTTACCTGAATAAGGTTTAACTCTGTTGCAAACTCTAAAGGTGATTTTGTTGTGTTCTTTAGAAGCAAAGGAAGTATACGTGATGATGCAACAGAGAAGTTTACTTTACCTTCTTCAACAAGAGAAACGAGTTGAGCAAGTGAAGCTGGTTGTAATAAAAGTTTTGAAAATAAAATGTTACTCTCATTAAGATATTGCCTTACCGGGCCAAGCATCCAATTAGAAATAGCTTTGTAATTTGTGTTGATTGCTGCTACGTTTTCAAAATAGTTCGCCAGACTTTTTTCTTCAGTTAGCTGCCTCGCATCATATTCAGTTAGGTTGTATTGGTGCTGAAACTTTTTATAAA
>DASVST010000634.1:0-2042 GCA_036387965.1 Segetibacter sp.
TTTAGTTTGAACTGTATAACTTATTTTGCTGCCAGCATTTTTGTTACTTAAATCAATAAAGATATTTAAATCAGAAGCATTAAAATATGTTCCGGAAATTACAGGGAATAGTAGCTTGTCATAACATTTTTCGTAGTCAACGGTTTCTGCTGGGTATCCTCCTGTAAGGTATCGGAGTTTTGTTTGTGAAACACCCTCCAAATTTGCCAAAATTACTACTTGATATTTATAACGTGCAATATCATCGATCTTTCTGATATCTCTAATAAGTTGTTTAATTTTTCCATTGTAGCTATTGCCTGTTTCATCTACTTCTTCACCTTCAAGAACTCTGTTAATATCCATTACCAAGATTTCATCAAGACTTATCTTTTTATTTTCGAAATTCTTCTGTGTAGTTCTAAATTTTGATTGAATAAAGTAAATTGTTTTAGTATCTGAATTAATGAAATAACCATCAATCCCACCGTCATAAGTTCCATCGGTGATAAAATGCTCCCTTGTTACAAAATCAAGCATTCCAAAACTTACTTTAAGAAATAGATGGATGAATGCACGAGCCCTAGCTTGATTTACTTTCTCTATGTCTATCAAAGGAGGTTTATATATTGCAGTATGTGTAGTGGTTGTCTCATTACGCAATGTGTCTAAAATATTAAGTAGAATTTTGTATTTGCTCATCGATCTTGAATTATTGCAGCCAACGGTTACGGCTTGCTGCTGTGCTGGTATTTCATAATGTCCAGCCTGGAGCCGCAGCCGATTGAAAAACTGATGATGAAGATAACTCCTAAAGCTCGTTTATATTCTTCAGCCCGAACAAAAGCTGAATAGCGAACGGAAAGATGAGAATATGTTCGTCACCCAGCATAGTAGCAAACCGCATGTTAGCTGCCGTTATGCTTGTCCGAAAGTGATTTTGTTTTTAAGAAAGCCTAACAGTCCGCCAATGATACCTGCAAAAGGTAAGACCCATAATAAAAATTGCCTTATTCCGTCAGAGTTTTTAAAATAGAAAGGCGTCAGATTAACATAGACTAAAAAGAAAACAAAAAGGAACATTATTGAGTAAAATATCATATTTGCTTTGGGTATGCTATTGTCAAATCTTTGTCTACTTGTTGATGCCGCTAAATAACCGCCTATATGTGGTATTATTATTTCCATTCCAATACCCTGAATTAGGTCTCCATCCAATCCTCGTATTTTGTCAAGCAAGTACATTAATCCTCTACCAATAAAATAGATAACATTAAAAATAATAATTGCTAATCCTGCACATAAAAGAGATTGAATATATCGTTTCATATTTTATTGTCAAGGACTAAAAATTAGAAATTCAACTTTTCTTTAAATCTATATCTAGTATTTGAAGCTATTGTCAAAACATAAACTTTAGAATGCCAAAAAAAATCTCCTTTCTCTGCAAAGTCTTTGCTACATTCTTCGAGGGAAACGTAAAAAACATTATTTGAAACTCTTCTAACTTTGGCATTTCTATAAACATTGTTGGCATCATAAAATGCATAATTATCTTCGACTAATTCTGAAGCCTTTTCTTCAGAATATTTTACTGACACTTTTTTTGTTGTGGAGGTTTTCTTTTTAGTTGTTTGTCCAATAACTGACAATGTAGATAACGTGAAAGTCAATAATATTAAAAATAGTTTTCTCATTTTGTTCTTTTTTCGCTTACTCGATTAGGTTTTCAGCTCTAGCCTTTGTTGAATAATATTGAAAAATGTTGTTTATGTTTTCTTTAATCGCTTTGTAGTGTCTGCAAATTAATGGCAGCTAACGTTAAAGTGTTTATGAAGTTGTGGCAATTGAAAAACGTCGACTTCAATTAACCACAAAAGCAAAATAGCGATTTAAAGTTGAATGCTTGACTTCCAGCCACGATTTTATAAACACACTGTGTGCGCCCTGAATGGTAAATATAGTTCTTAGCAATAAGAAGCCAGAGAGTGTAAGTCTCTTATGCGGGGGATTAACTACCCCAAGCATTAGTAAGCCGCAAGGTGGTTTGGAGCGATCCATGC
>DASVST010000635.1:0-3923 GCA_036387965.1 Segetibacter sp.
GACCCACCTGGTATTTTTCCTGATAACCGATTTAATCCAAATTTTAATTTCTTCTCTCCTGATTGCATTTGCACTTTCCATTTTTGATAATATCAGGTTTACCAGGATATTGGAGAAGACTACCTTTTCCGGGACTTTTTACAATTTTGTTGTGTACAGTATTATACTAGTTATAGTTAATGGTATGATTTATTATAAAGAGCTCCGGGAAGAAAGAACAAAGTCTTTTGAATTAGAAAAGCAGCTGGTGAATAACCGGATGAACTTTCTAAAGCAGCAGCTGCAACCTCACTTTTTATTCAATACCCATCACTCTATCATCACTCTTATGAAAATGGGAGAAATGAAAAAGGCTGTAGAGATGATGGAGAAGTTAAGTGATCTGATGCGATTCGCACTTAAAGAAAACACGTCGCAGGAAATAACTTTGGAAAGAGAAATTGATCTTTTAACCCTTTACCTGGACATACAAAAAGTACGGTTTGAAGATAAATTAAATGTTACTATTAATATTGCTTCAAATCTTTATAGCGCATTTGTGCCTTCAATGATTTTGCAACCACTTGTAGAGAATTCGATTAAATATGCTGTTGAAAAGTCATCCGGCCTAAGTCATATTTACATTAAGGCAGGCACAAACGGTAAAAGTCTTTACTTAACAGTTAAAGACGAAGTTGCAGAACCATTTATTGAAAAACCAATTCATAAAGGCATAGGACTGAATAATACGGAGGAGCGATTGCAAAAGCTATATTCCATTCATCAAAGCTTAGATATTCAACATTATAACCAGGATGGTTATACCGGCGTAAATGTCACAATTAAAATACCGTTGAAGTATGCCTAAGTGTAAAATTTTAATTGCAGATGATGAGAAATTAGCCAGGCAAGCTGTAAAGCTGCAGCTTAAAGATAATGCAGACATTGAGATCGTGGCGGAATGCAGCAATGGAAAAGAGACACTGAAAGAGTTAGTAGAAAAAAGACCTGATATTATCTTTTTAGACGTTCAAATGCCCTACCTGACAGGCATAGAAGTTCTGGATCAACTGGAGGAAAATTATACGCCGGCTGTTATATTTGTTACAGCGTTTGATAATTATGCATTGAGTGCATTTGAAAATAATGCTATTGATTATTTGGTAAAGCCCTTCACTAATGAACGCTTCCAAAAAGCTTTACAAAAAGCCTATAAGCATTGGAAACAAACCGTAAGCAGCAATAGTGAGCCATACAGCACCATACCCGATTTAAAAAAAGCATTAAAGAAGTTATATGAAGAAGACGTTCCTTCTACAATAAGCATTAAAGACGGTACTAAAATATATATAGTACATCTTGAAGAAGTGAGTTATATAGAATCCGCTGGTAATTATGCGATGTTTTATACTAAAGAACGAAAATACCTGCACAAAGAAACCTTACAAACTCTAGAAGAATCTTTGCCTTCTACTTTTATCCGCGTACACAAATCTGTAATCGTTAATACTGCTTATATAAAAGAGCTGCATTCTTTAATGAATGGGGATTATATTATAAAGCTTAAAGACGGAAAGGAAATAAAACTTAGCAGGAATTACAGGAGCCGGCTATCACATCTACTATAGGCATTTCGTTCTTTTGACTCATCCAACATGTAAAACCCATCTCCACTCGAATTGTTAACCTTCAAGAGCTCCTTGCCAGCAAAGTGCTTGTTCAAGTTTTTTGCGAAGTTTTCCAAGTCTGGCATTTCGGACATGTTATAAAATTTCAAGCTGTTTTTCATAACCATCACTGATTTATGACCGGATACTACTTCCCGAAATCAAGTGTTTGCTGGTGCATTTTTCAGCTGTAAATAGCTCCACAACAAACGTGTCTATACTGCATCTGCCGTGCTTATGCTACACTGACTGATATAAGTAGCCACCCCCCTGCATTTTTATCTTTTCTTTCGATTTTTCCATCCGCCTCTGGCTTCAATATTGATTAAGCTGTTTATATGAAAAACATGCTTTTATCCCTTTTTACCTGTTTGCAGCTGGCGGTTTCCGTACAGGCACAACAGGCGCACGGCCGATTGGATATACAACTCAACAAAAACATTCTACAACCCGGCGATTCGTTAAAGGTAGCGGTGGATTACAAAGATGGCGGAGGCCAAATACTGAACCAATCCCTGGCTACGATGGAGCTGATAATTGAAAACGAACAAGGGCTGCGTACCCGCCTCCGGTGGCCGGTGATCAATGGGCGAGCCTCTGGTGCGTTATATTTACCCGATTCGCTGCCACATGGCAAATACACGCTGCTGGTGGGTTTGCAACAACGCTTTTTCGAGGTGATAGGCAAAATACAAGACGCCAGGAACATTGGCAGTATACAGGCCATGCTACTCGCTAAAACCGGCAACTGGGACGAGCAGGAAGTACCCGTGGCGCCGGACGGCACCTTTGCCATTCGTAACTGGCTGTTTGAAGAAGATGCATTGATGGCTTTTTCCGGAACAAGAAGCAATCACCAGCCGCTCAATATCCGCATCAGTACCCAACTCGATTCCAGCTTTGCACCATTAGCTGTGGCAGGCAGGGCATTTTACATCGGTAACCCACCATCAGCGGTGCGGCAAACCCTCAACCAGCCTGTTGTAATCTCCGAAGCGGCTTTTTCAGACCAGGGCAACGTATTGCCGGCAGTTCTGGTAAGGACAATCGTTAAAAGTCCGGCCGAGCAGTTTAATGAAGAAAATGTTAGCGGCTTATTTCAGTCCGGTGACGAACGGATGATTAGCATTATGACCGACCCCACTGCGCAAAGTGCTCCCAATATTTTCTATTACCTGCAGGGCAGGGTTGCCGGTTTGCAAATATCGCAGGTTGGCTTTAACGGAGGCGCGGCCAGGTGGCGTGGTGCCCCGGTGACGTTCTTCGTTGATGAAATGAGGGTATCAGCTCAGCAGGTTGCCAGCATATCCATGACAGACATTGCAATCGTAAAAGCATATCCCCCACCTTTCATCGGTGCTCCTGGAGGGGGTGGCGCCATTGCCATTTATACCCGCCGAGGCCGCGAGGTCAATTACCTTCCCGCTGGCAGGTCGGTATTTAAAGTAAGGGGCTACACACCATCTGCCACGGCGCTGAACATGAACAAGCTGAGCATGTAAAATATACAGGAGAGAAGTAGTCACTATTCTTTTGGCTTTCCAGGTGTTCTTCACCTCGAAATCTATTTTCGTAAAGAGCTGATAGTGAAGAACACTAACAGCGGCTAAAACTTTGAACGAGCAGAGACACAAATAGTCCTACTTCTTCAGCTTGGCAACTTGTATGGAAATTAATTCGGGTAAATAATTTGGTGTACATCCTTTTGATACTATTTCATCGTTGTAAAGACCAATTCGCTCACCCAGCGCAATGCACCTTGAACGGAGTTGAGGCTGAAAAATGCCGATTTGAGCAGCAGTAAAATTCATTGCCCATTGCACTTCCGGTATTTCACCTTCTATTCGTTCTTCAATAGAAGTAAGTAGGTTTTCACTATTGGGAGGAGGTGTTTGACCCACCCACCGTAAGCGCCCCTGGTGATACCAAAAAGTTCTCCTTTGAAGTGCAGAAGGGCTATTTTCCCATTTTTCAATTAATGCAATTGTTTTCTTGTCTTTGGATAGTTGGTTAGCCAGTAACCAATCAATTAGTTGAAGTCTTTCCTTGAGCACGTGAGTCTGTATGTCATTATCGAGGTTATTAATGAATTCTTGCGAGAGTAGCTTTGCGTCCATGATCAGGATTGCCAGTTGCCTGGGTAAGTAGTCGCCGGTGGACCATAGTTCAATAGCTAATCCGTGATCTTTTTTAATATCCTTGGCAATTTTTCGCAAGTCTCCAAGCTTAGTGGTCTTACAATTGATTTGAGCATAGATCTTTTCTGCTCTTGAAGAA
>DASVST010000636.1:0-2481 GCA_036387965.1 Segetibacter sp.
ATGCTCAAATAGACTCTTGTTTTTAAGGCAATTGCAGTATTGCGATGTGCCCTTGTCGTATTTGTCAGGGCCGCTGTGGTGCCCGTGTAGTTCAATGGTAAGTTTGTTTCCGCAAAGTTCAGGTCTTCTAAAATCTGAGCATACACTTCTGCAACAGTGCTACGTGCCAGGTCAGAAGAACCGGCACCTTTGATACCTGTTAAACGTAATGGCACACCAGGGTTGTTGCCGTTGTTAGAAGCATATGGCTTGGCATAAAATTGCAACAAGCTATAGTAAGACAAAGCCCGTATTAATCTTGCTTCGGCAATATAATTGTTGGCCAACGAAGCACCTACTACTGCAGTGCCTGAAGCATTCATACCATCAATAAACACATTACTCAGGTTTATAGTGTAGTACACCTGAGCCCATACACCCACCACCGATCTATCACTGCTGTTTGTTGGATTTAAATTCCAAACATCTGATCCAGTAATTAAATTGCTAGTTTCATTTATAAAATCTTCTCCTTTAATATCTCCATATATAACCACTCTACCTCCGTAAAATGCACCGTTTTTTAGAGCCGAATAAATAGATTTTACCTGGTTAGAAATTCTATCAGCAGTACTGAACGCTGAAGCATCCGTAATTGAAGTTTGCGGAACAGGATTTAGCAATTCTCTTTTACAAGAGGTAATTGATATCACACCAACGCAAAGAGTTAATAATATCGTTATTTTATTTTTCATTCTTAACTATTTAAGTCGTTTAAAAATTAATATTCAATCCCACAGTAAGTGTTCTGGCATTGCCAATGGTATTTCTATCAACTCCCTGGCTTGTTGTTGATGTACCATTTGATGAAACTTCTGGATCAGGGCCGGGGTATTTAGTTATTATTGCAAGGTTTTGCCCGCTAACAAACAATCTTGCACTATTTATTCCGATTGAGTTCAATGTCGTTTTTGACAAGTTGTAGCCCAAGCTCAAATTCCTTAGTTTCACAAAATCCCCTTTAAATACATTCACATCTAAGGGCATAGCCGAACCATTAGAGACATTATCACCATAAACAGCTTTAGGAACATCTGTTATATCACCTGGTTTTTTCCAGCTTCTTAATACATCAACTGAGTTATTCCAGAAACGCTGATCTCTTAAACCTGCATTAGATCCATAATATACATGGAACCCTAACTGGTAGGTTAAAAGAACATTTACATCAAAACCGCCATACCTAAAAGTGTTATCCCAGCCACCATATTGTTTAGGAAGAACATTTTGATACATAACCGCATCTGCAGCCGCGGTTATAGAAGTACCACCCGTAGGGCTTACATACTTAGTACCATCTTCATTTGAGTAGTTAAATTGACCTGCCGGTGCGTAAAACTGGTAATAGACTTTTTGTCCTTGTGCATTCAGGAAAATTCTTCTACCAGTTGCAGCATCAACGCCTGCGGTACGAATAACATACAGGTACCCTAACGAGTAGCCCGGCATGGTCTTGTTCACAGTTTCAGAACCTCCTGTGATGGTTAAAATTTCGTTCAATCCAGGGGCAAGTGAGGTTACTTCATTTTTGTTGGTAGTAAAATTAAAAGAAGTGTTCCATGAGAAGTTACGTCCTTGTATAGGTGTTGCATTTAAAGTAAGCTCGATTCCTTTGTTGTACATGGAGCCTACGTTTGCAGATACGGTTGTTGGTAAACCCGCAGACGGAGCCTGTGGTACATCAAGAATTAAATTGTTTATATTATTCTTATAGTAGGCGAATTCTCCTGATAACCTGTTGTTCAACATTCCGAATGAAAAACCAATATCTGTTTTTGAACTTGTTTCCCATGTAATCTGGTTGTTACCGGCATTGTTAAAGATTAGGGTTGCCTGACCTCCATATAAGCCTGAACCAAAAGTTGAAAATGGGGAATAATCATTCACATTACCATTACCTACTTTACCATAGCTGCCTCTTATCTTAAAGTTGTTGAAAACGTTGTTCAAACCTGCTGATTGCCAAAAGCCTTCCTTGGAAATTTCCCATCCACCTGAAACACCCCAAAATGTTCCCTTTTTAATACCTAAAGCAGAGTTTTCATCCTGTCTGATGTTTCCACTGAGGAAATATTTCTTTCTAAAGTCGTAGTTTAAACGGGCAAAATTAGACAACAAGTAGTTTTCGCCAAAGGCCATACCGAAGGAATTATTAGTGGTAAATCCTGCTTGTACAAGATTGTAAATAGGGTCTGACAGCGTCTGGCGGTCTATACCAAAAGCCTCGGACGTACCTCTTTGTTGCTCATTTCCAACAATTAAACTGGTTGTGTGATCTGTTGCAAAAGTGTAATCAAATTGTGCAGTATTTGTCCAAATCCATCGCTTGTATTTACCAAAGATCCCTCTTGCTACCCCACCAGCTGCCTGTCCATCACCATTTAGCGGATTCTGAAAGATGTCGTTATCAACAAACACGTAATCTATTCCATAAAGGGTTCT
>DASVST010000637.1:0-7348 GCA_036387965.1 Segetibacter sp.
TTCCTTTGCTGGACTTATAGCTATATCATCTGAATAATTTAGGGGTGCAAGTTCGCTACTCTGAATAGTACGTTGTGATTTAATAAGCTTGTTATTTGTAGACTGTTTTGAAACATCACTTTGAGTTGTGAGTATTTGTTCAGACGGTGCAGAGGCTTTAGCAGTCACATGGTCAAACACAGTGAAGGCTTCAAATTTAATTGTAACAACATGACTTGTGCCAGAAGACTGAGCAGTTGTTTCTTCCGCAGCAATCAATAAAAAAAGTACTAATAGATATTTAAGCAAGCTATTGGGTTGATGCCACAAGATGCTTGTAATATTTGGAACCATTACTAGCGATGTATTGAAATTGCTATCGAAAATCTTCTATATGCAGTCCCAAAATTAGATTTACCTTCCGTTCCGATTCTAAGTTTAACCACTATTCCTTTATTTAAATGAAAACATTTTTATTAATTGACGACCATGCAGTTGTAAGAAGAGGTGTCAGTTTTTTACTCAACGACCTGTATAAGCCCTGTGTTATAGATGAGGCAGAAAATGAACAACAGGTACTGGAGAAAATAAGCTCCAAAAGCTACGATCTTTTAGTTCTTGACATTAATATTCCTAATACAAATACTCTGGATTTATTAAAACATATCCTGGTAAAAACGCCTGAGGCGAAGGTTCTCATGTTTTCTATGAACCAGGAAAAGATGTATGCCCAAAGGTACCTCGAAGCCGGGGCTAAGGGTTTCCTATCCAAAGATGCGCCAATCAATGAAATTGAACGTGCGATAAACCTTATATTTAACGGGAAGAATTACTACAGTGATACCTTAATAGACTCAGTGATGTCTGATAAAAAAGGAATTGCTAAAAGCAATCCTTTCAAAACTTTGAGCGAACGCGAATTTGAGATCTGCAATTTGTTGTTAGCAGGAAAATCCTTAACAGAAATCTCTCATCAACTGAATATTCAAACGTCTACAACAGGTACTCATAAGGCTAAAATATTTGAAAAGCTTGACGTGAAAAACCTTGTTGAGTTAATTGAATTATCTAAAGTTCATATGTAAGCCGAATGAAGGCAATTCCTAAAATTATTATATTCTCATGAAGCCAGGTATTAAGGTTTTCATTATAATACTTTGTATATCGATCAGTATTTGTTCTCTTTTTTTAATTGGATCAATCTTTAAAGTTGAGTTTTTAAATATTTCCAACAAGTCAGTAGCTGTACATCCTTTAACGGTTGAAACATTAATACTTGCAGTATTATCATTGATATTAATTTTCATTATCTCAATTGGTCGATTATCAGGATCAAAAGATGAAACTACACTGGCATTATTGCAAGAGATACAAAGCAGGACGCAAACAGAGGAAAAGCTGAAAGAGAGCAATCGGTTTCTGGATGCAATTATTGAAAATTTTCCTGACATTGTTTTCGTGAAAAATGCTGACTTAAAATACATCAAAATCAATAAAGCGACAGCTGGATTGTTAAATAAGACACAGGATGAGGTACTTGGCAAAACAGACCATGAGTTATTTTCTAAAGAAGAAGCAGATAAAATTTTACTTAAGGACACTGAAGTATTAAGAACCGGTAAACTAACGGAGGCTTATGAACAGCTTGTTGTTGTGAACAATAAGACCTATTGGTTTAGTACCCACAAATTTCCTGTAGTTGATAATAATGGCAAGCCGACATATATTATCGGTATTGCAAGAGATATTACGGAACAGAAAAAGCAACACGAGCAAATAAAGGAATTTAATAAGGACTTAGAGAAAAAGGTCAGTGAAAGAACAGAACAATTATTTAAAAGTGAACAACGTTTCCGTACACTTATCGAAAATGGAGTAGATGTAATCTCTATGACTGACAGGAATGGTGTTTTATTTTATGTGAGCCCCTCTATTAAGAATTTGATGGGTTTTACAGATGTTGAAATGATGAATAGGGATGGTAAGTCCTTTCTACATCCTGATGATCTACCCATAGCCGAGGATTTATTTAAACAAGTTATTGCTGAACCGGGAGTACCTAAAACATCTATCATTCGTGTTATCCACAAAGAAGGTTATCCAATTTGGGTAGAAGGAACGATAATAAATCAGCTAAACGAAGAGAGTGTAGGAGCAGTGATAGCCAACTATCATGATATCACAGATCGGCTAAGAGTTGAAGAAGAAAAGCAAACACTTGAAGCTGCTTTAATTGAAGAAAAAATTCAACGGCAAAAAGACATTGCACAGGCGACTTTAGATGGACAGGAGAAGGAACGAACAGCTATTGGAATGGAGATGCATGATAATATCAATCAAATTTTAGGAGTAGTCAAATTATATCTTGGTTTAGCTAAGACCAAGCCTCAAATTATGAATGAAATGATTGATAAATGTGAAGAAAATATTGTGCTTTGTATAAAGGAATCAAGGAAGTTATCAAAGTCGTTAGTGACCACAAATATTTATAAGTACGGTTTGCATTTTGCCATCCAGGATCTTATTGAAGATTTTAAAGAATATGGGTTAGAATTTGTTTACGAAGTCGATAAGGACAAAATAAAAGAACTGGACAATAAAATACAATTCAGCTTATATAGGATAATACAGGAGCAGCTAACCAACATTTCAAAACATGCGGAAGCAAGTCGGGTTACTATTAAAATTTACCGTGATGATGATAAACTGGAACTAATTATTGCAGATGATGGTAAGGGATTTGACCCGTTGAGTAGCCGGAGAGGAATTGGTTTAGGTAACATCCAAAACCGAGTGGAACTATTAAATGGCACCTTCGATATAACATCTTCACCTGGTAAGGGTTGCACTCTTAATATTCATTTGAGCTGCTGATCTTTATAATCTTACCACAGAACCCTTTTCCCCTTTAGCAGGGTTTGCGGGGATGATCGCATAAACAATATCCTTTGCTTTTTTTTCTATTAAGGCGGTACCGGTAAATTTTCCGAAAGCAGGTAATACAGCATATTCATTATTAAAATAGTAGCAGGGGAACTTAAGCTCTTGTCTGCCTATGCCTTTAACTGATATACAGGGATGCATGTGACCGCTAAAATAATAATCAATACCTGCTGAAGCTTCACAGGCTTCTTTAATATCGTGCACGAAGCAAAAGTTTGCTAACGATAAATGATCAGTAGTAACCGAAATATTTGCTGATGAGTACCATTCTTTTTTTAGAATATCATGGTTGCCTTTTACTAATTCGATATGTAAGGATTGAAAATCATTTCTCCATTTCAGAAACAACTCCAGTTCTTTATTTGCAGCACTATGAAAAAGATCACCTACAACTATTAATTGTGCAGGCTTAAAATATTGAAGCTGATCAACAAGCCGTTGTAAATCTTCTTTATACACGTTTTGAGGAATGGCAATCCCGGATTTTCTAAAATGCCCCGTTTTTCCAAAATGCAGGTCAGAAACAATCAACGAGTTTTGTTCTTCCCAAAAGATACACCTCTCAGGGGAGAGCCATAAAGTTTGTTGATGTAGTAAAAGCTTTTCGGGTACCTGCACTTAAGGTCAAGATTTTTATGCCCAAAGATAAATACATGTGTAACAGAGAAGAGAAGATAAAATTATATATCCTTAATCCTGAGATTAGCTCATTTACTTCTGTCCACTTTTGCAGTCTTGTGAGTTGGTCTTACCAAAATGTTTAACAATTGAACAACTTCAAATAGCCGAAGTTAAACAGTTGGAACATAAATTGCAGTGAATATTTCTACTACATTACACCCGTATGAGATAGCTTTATCAAAGACCATTCGCTTCCTGAATATCAACAAAACAAAATTTCTTCTTGCTTCCTAAACTTGTAATAAACTGATTATCTATTCTTATGGAATACAAAATGAAACATTTCCTTATTGCTGATGATGATGCTGATGACAGGTATTTATTTCAAAATGCTATCACAGAAATGAACCAGGAGATTACCCTGACATTAGCTAGGGATTGTGATGAACTAATCAAATTGTTAGAAGAATTTCCTTCGCCGGATGCAATCATTCTCGACATAAATATGAGGCCTACACCAGGCAAAGAATGTTTAACACAAATCAGGAGTAAGAAGGAGTTAAACAAGGTGCCGGTCGTGATGTTAACGACTTCCAGCGATCAGATGGATATTGATGATTGTCTCTCAATTGGTGCTGATAATTATTTTGTAAAACCCAGCACATACAAGGATTTGCAAAGCCTGATTAAAAAGCTGTGCGACATGGGTAATTAGTTCAATTTAGGCTGGAACCCTGTCCCTAACTCAACAAAAGCTGAAGAAGTAACTGCACGCCACTTCAGGCGGGCTTTATATTGATTTCAAGCTCTTAATTCAAATACATTCTTCAAAAAAATGGTTGTAGTTTTGCAACAATTGTGGAATTATAGACGTTAAATAGTTAAACAGCATCAATGGACAATAGGTTGCAGGCAGTTAAACAATACCTTGATTTACCCTTTACTGATCAAAAGGATTTAGAAGATTTAGTTTATTTAGCATCTGAAATCTGCCAAACGCCAATAGCTTCAATCACATTTGTTGATGATAAAAAGCAATATCCTGTTATTGGGGTGGGAAATACTGTAGAAAGTTCATGTGAGATTTCATTTTGTAATCATACGATTAAACAGGATGTGATTTTAGAAATAACTGATGCACAAAATGATCCACGCTTCATAAACAACCCTCTTGTAACCGGCGACCCTTATATACGTTTTTATGCAGGTGTTCCTCTTGTTACATTGGATGGCTTTACTATAGGTTCGTTATGTGTAATAGACCAGCAACCAAAAAAACTTACTGAAAAGCAGGTTAAAGGGCTGGAAATTCTTTGTAAGCAAGTTATGCACTGTTTAGAGATTCAGAGAAATATTGAAATATTAAAAGATGGTATAAGTGCAGTGGAACAAAATAAAGAATTGCTTGATCAGGCAGAGATAATGAAGAAGGCTTTCTATGATGGTTGTGAGGATCTTTTTATTCTATTGAACAATAATTTTGAAATAGTCTCTTATAATTCCTCCACACAAAACTTTTTTACCCTTAATGGCAGGGAAATAAAAAAAGGCAAAAATATAGTAGAATACCTGATGCCTGAAAATGCCAGGCTGGTAGAAGAAATGTTGTATAAAGCGAAGGCTGGCGAAGCTGCAACATTTGAAATACTTTCAAATGCAAATACCAACGTACAATCATGGAACAAGTTTACGGTTTCCCCTACCTACAATAGTAAACAACAATTGATTGGATTGGCTTGCATAGGTTGCAATATTGATGAAGATAAAATGTTGCATGAAAAGATCAGTTTGCAAAAATCTACTCTTTCTCAAATAGCACAGCTACACTCTCACCAGATAAGGCACCCTTTGACAAACATTCTCGGCATTATCAATCTTCTTAAGCAGGATGATTTTAAAATGACTGAACAGTACCTCACATACCTCGAAAGCGCATCAAATGAATTGGATGATGTTATCCGCAAAGTGGTTATAGACAGCCACCAGGCAGCTTAAGTTTTCTTGCGGGACTTGCAAATCTTAAAGCAGGTGTAATCTTGCAACATGTTTAGGTAATCACCTGTCAAACCCCTTGAAGTTTCCGTAACAGTAGATCAATACTCATGTGTTTGATCATATAAATTGTTTGGAGGCTTTATTACCTGTGGCACTCCTTTTTATTTGTGTTAATTTCGATCAGACTAATACGATGTAATCGTCATTTAATCAACTCAATGCTTATTCTGGCGCATTTAAAATTTAATTACAGCCACTCAACAAAAAGCTCTATAACCAGTACTGTTTATTGATAATCTTTACAAAAAGGATTAAAAATGAAAGTAGCTGTTAGTTTAATGTTTTTTTATTTCCTGTTTGTAGAAACCTCTTTTAGTCAAGGCAACAACGGGAAACTAATTGGTTTTATCACCGACAGTACTCATAAGCCATTAACTTATGCTACCATCAATCTTTTAAAAGCAGGACAGGCACCGGGCACTGAAAAAAGAACTTACACAACCAATAAAGGTTTCTTTGAAGTTAGAGCCGACACAGGTAATTATATTTTAACCGTAACTCATACCGGGTTTACTGATGTAAGTATTAATACAACTATCAGAACCGGAGACAACAAAATTGATGACATAGCTCTTAGACCAGCTAATCATATCCTGCAAAATGTAACTGTGGTTACTAAGAAGCCCCTGATAGAACAAGGTGATGATAAACTTACATATAACGTAGAGAACGACCCAGCCGCAAAATCAGAATCAGCATCTGATATACTTAGAAAGACACCCTTGGTTACTGTAGATGGTGATGGAAATGTACAGGTAAACGGCCAGAGCAATTTCAAGATTTTATTGAATGGACGTGAAACTTCAATGTTTGCGATGAATGTGAAAGAAGCGCTCAAGAATTTTCCGGGAGGCATAATTAGTAAGATCGAAGTAATTACCTCTCCATCTGCTAAATACGATGCCGAAGGTGTCGGAGGCATCATCAACATAATAACAAAGAAGAAAGTAATCGGCTATAATGTATACCTGAACTCTTATTATAGTACATTAACTAACTATACCGAAAATGCATCATTCAACATTAAAGCGGGTAAGTTTGGCGTATCAGGATACATTGGAACAAGTGGTTCTGCAAAAGATATCAGGGGTAGAAATATCAACGAGACGACTCCTTTTGGCAATGCAGCCTTTAGTAAACGCACTTTAACCGGCGAACGCTTAGGCAGAAATATCGGCACCTTTGGTAATATGGAAGTTATTTATGAGGTAGATAGCTTTAAAACATTGGCTGCTTATGGAAGTCTTAGTGGCTTTCGCAGTAACAGCCATTTAAACCAGGCGATCATTACAGAGTACGGACAACAGCCATCTCAAGCAAGTTTATTTCTGCAGGATAACAGGTCTATAAATCCCAGCTCAGGTTTTGGTACTGATTTCATCCGCAAGTTTCGTAACACACCAGAAAAAGAACTGACCTTCAGGTTTAGCGGGCAGTTCAGCAGGAACAATGGATTCAATAACAGCTTGCAGGACAACGTGGCGCAAGACAGGTTTGTATCGAATGAAAGTATTTCAAAAAACAGGGAGTATACCATACAGGCAGATTTTGTGCAGCCGTTAAAAGCAAAACAAAAGTTAGAGCTCGGGATGAAAGGAATATTAAGAAACGCCTCATCAGATTTTCAAAGCATGCTTAAGTATAACAGCAATGAAAGTTATAAACCTAATCCATTAAATACCGATCGTTTTAACTACCACCAGGAAGTTTACAGCGCTTATACTTCCTATAGCTTTTCTTTTAAGAAATT
>DASVST010000638.1:0-2084 GCA_036387965.1 Segetibacter sp.
ACTTTTTTAGGTAATCAGGATTATCAATTGTTCTCAATAAACTACCAGGAGTAATTTCCATCTGCGAGTAAGAATTTAAGTAAAATTAAGGCTTTAAAGTTAGTACGTACGCTTTCTATACCATATATACATATTTTTAGCATATAAGTTCATTTAAACCCCAAAAAAGCTGCGTTCACCAAACAGCCTGCCATTTCACCACTAATCCAAATGAGATGCGGTGAAAGCCGCAGAGTTTTTTACTTTTGAGAAAGTATGAATAAAAAGATTTCTAAGTATTGGCTCTGCCAGATAGGTGGATGGAGCACCTATATAATTGTATACACCTTTTTTTACCTCACTTTTAAGAACAAACCTCAACCCTACTTTTACCAGACACTTTTTTTAGATGCAGTGCTTGGTGTAGCGGTTACGCATCTGATGCGCCTGTTTATCACTAAAATGGGTTTTTTAAAATTCAGGTTAGAAAGGCAGATCATATCCATGTTTCTAACCACTGTAGGGTTTTCTTTTCTTTATGCACTGGTTTGTGTGTTGGTTGAGGATAGCCTGAACATCACTTCAGATAAGCTAAAACAGTTTGGGCTTGTTAATCAAACCCTGCTTATTTCCTTTGGCAGCTTCCTGTTCCTTCTAATCTGGAATCTTATTTATTTTACTTTTCATTATATAGAAAAAAGCAGGCAAGAACAATTAGATAAAATACGTCTACAGAGTTTGGTAAAAGAGCTTGAGTTGAAGACAATCAAGTCACACATTAATCCTCACTTTATATTCAACGCACTAAATAGTATTCGTGCTTTGGTTGATGAAAACCCTGAAAGAGCACGACAGGCAATAACAGAGCTAAGTAATATTTTACGTAGCAGCATGAAGGCTGAAAATACAGAAACAGCTTCACTTGAAAAGGAACTGAATATTGTAAAAGATTATTTAGCTCTTGAACATATACGTTTCGAAAGCAGGCTCAGAGTTCAATATGAGATTGATGAAGACACTTTAGATCAGCCTGTACCGCCAATGATGTTGCAGACTTTGGTTGAAAATGCGATTAAGCATGGGATAAGCAAAAGAGTTGATGGTGGTGAAATAAAAATTATCTCCGACTTTAGAGATGGCCAACATGAACTGATTGTGCGGAATACAGGTCATTTAAACGGCAGCAGAAACCCAGATGGATTTGGATTATACAGCACCCAAAACAGGTTAATGCTGCTGTATGGAGAAAAGGCCACCTTTCAAATAAAAGACTGTGACAACAATATAGTTGAGGCGAAAGTAAGTATGCCCGCTAAATCCAAAGCTCTAAAAACTGTTTAAAAACATCCCCCCATGTCTGTAAGAACCATTATTATTGATGATGAACGTTTAGCCAGGAATGAATTAAAAAAATTATTACAGGAATTCAGCGAAATAGAAGTGATAGATGAGGCATCCAACGCTGCTGAAGGACTTGAAAAAATTGAGCAACATAATCCAGACCTTATTTTTTTAGACATACAAATGCCCGGCAAAACCGGCTTCGATCTGCTCGAAGAATTAGAGCGTTCTCCAAAAGTAATCTTCACCACTGCTTACGATGAATTTGCATTAAAAGCCTTTGAAGTAAATGCTTTAGACTATTTATTAAAACCCGTTGAGCCGAGACGTTTATCTGACGCAATTCAGAAGCTACACTTCGAGGAAAATCGTGATAACGGTTCAAGCGTTAACGGGCCAAATACATTGCTTCGGAGTAATGGCTTGCTCGGTGAGAACGACCAGGTGTTCGTAAAAGACGGTGAACGTTGCTGGTTTGTCAAGCTCAACGAAATACGACTTTTTGAAAGTGTTGGCAATTATGCCAAAGTATTTTTTGCCGGTAACAAGCCTTTGATTTTGAAGTCACTTAATGCTTTAGAAGAAAGGCTTGATGATAAAGTATTTTTTCGTGCTAATCGCAAGCACATTATTAATATGCGCTGGATAGAAAAAATTGAACCTTATTTCAATGGCGGTCTTTTGTTGGAATTAAAAGGTGGCGAGAAAATTGAAGTAAGCAGAAGACAGACTGTCAAGTTCAAAGAAATGATGAGTTTGTAAAT
>DASVST010000639.1:0-4933 GCA_036387965.1 Segetibacter sp.
CTTAGTGGTAAGTTCGGTTAGCTACGGTAGAAGAGAAGTTGCTATCGGCACAGGAACAATCGAAGTTACTCTTGAACAAACAAATGCTGCTTTAGATGAAGTAGTAGTTGTAGGCTACGGTACTCAACGTAGAAGAGAAGTAACGGGTGCTATAACTAAAGTAAGCGCCGAGCAAATTACATCTATCGCTGTTCCGAGTTTCGAAGCAGCGCTTCAGGGTAAAGCACCGGGTGTACAAATTATCCAGGGAAATGGATTGGCAGGTTCCGGATCTGTTGTCCGCATCCGTGGTATAGGATCTATTTCAGCATCAGGCGATCCGCTGTATGTTGTTGATGGAATACCTATTATCTCTGATCCTTTCTTGAGAGGAAATAACAACGCGATGAACCAAAACCCACTCTCATCTTTAAATCCTGCAGATATTGAATCAGTAGAAATTTTAAAAGATGCAGGTGCAACAGGTATTTATGGTTCAAGAGGTGCAAACGGTGTTATCTTAATTACCACAAAAAGAGGTAAAACAGGAAAACCGCAATTCAATTATTCTACAAAACTAGGTATAGCTACTTATTCTAAGAAGCTTGACTTTGTTGATGGCCCTGAGTGGTTACAACTTCGCCAGGAAGCATGGATGAACGATGGTAAAACCGGCTATGCTGATCTGCCAAACGGAATTACACGTGCGCAGGCACAACAAACAAATACTGATTGGTGGGATTTGCTTACGCAGAAAGGTTTCATCAATGAGCATAATCTTTCAATGTCTCAGGGAAGCCAAAAACTGAGAACATTTGCCAATCTTAGCTTTAGTGATAATGAAGGATATATTAAGAATAATTCTTACCAAAGGTTAAGTGGCAGATTAAACCTTGATTATAACATCACCAGCAAGTTCAAGGTTGCTTTAACTTCTGGCTTAAATCGTGGTGTAAATAAAAGAGTTCCTTCTGCATGGGCTGGTGGTATTGGCGATGCAATGTCAAGTGCATTACCAATCTTCCCGGTGTACAATGCTAATGGAACGTATTTTACTGGTAACGCAAATCCTGTAAGAAGAATTAACGAAACAAAGCAGAGAGAAATAGATACCCGCTTAATAGGTGGACTGTCATTTGAATATCAGCCAATCACAAATTTATTTTTGAAAGCTCAGGGCAACATTGAATATGTAACTGCATTCGATGATCAATACGAAACTAATCTTTGGACAAACTTCGCATCAAAAGATTCGGGCTATGCAAAAAGATTTCCTTACTGGGGCACTAACTATTCAACAACATATACTGCAAACTATTTATGGAACCCAAACACCAACAACAAAATAAATATTTTGGTTGGAGCTGAAGCCCAGGAATATGAAAGAAAAGGATATGCTTTTGAAGTTGGTCAATTTTCAGGAAGTCCGTATTGGGAGCATGCTGAAGATTATAGAAACAGGAGAGACACGCTAATCAACCAGTACAAAAGAAACAACCAAGACCCTGAAGTAGCGCAGGAAGCCTATACTTTTAATAGCTTTTTTGGTCGTCTTAATTATACTTTTAAAGACAAGTATTCGGTTCAGTTAACTGCTCGTCGGGATGGTTCTTCAAAGTTCGGTACAAATAATAAACACGGCTTCTTCCCTGCAATTTCTGCAGCATGGACTATGAGTGATGAAGCATTTATTAAAGATATCACAGCTATCAATTTTCTAAAGTTCAGGGTTAGCTATGGTGTTGTTGGAAACGCAAATATCAAGTCAGGTGCTTACTACGATAACTTCCGTGTTGGTGGCGTTAACTACAGTAGTAACCCAACACTTTATTTAAATAATTATGGTAACCCCGATCTTAAATGGGAAACCATGAATAACGTAGATGCTGCAGTTGAATTCGCTTTATTCGGTAGCAGGTTAACAGGTGAAGTTGCTTATTATAATAAGCAAACAACTGATATTCTTTTAGAGCCAGGTGTTTCTCCTTCAGCCGGAACAGGATCTATCTACAGAAACCTTGAGAACAGTAAAATCCTGAATGAAGGTTTAGAAGTTAGTGCAAACTTAAAGTTGGTAAATGATCAGAATTTTAAATGGTCAATTGGTGGTAACATCACTAAGAACTATAATGAAGTGCTGGAGTATGAGTTAGGTCCTGATGCTGTAAGCGGAGGAACAAACGATACTCGTATTGTAAAAGGATTACCAATTGGTGTAAACTTTTTGGTAAGATATCATGGTGTAGATCCTTTAGATGGGAATCCGATTTGGTTAGATAAGAATGGTAAGCAAACAAAAACGTTCTCTCTTGATCACAGGGTTTATGCAGGTGCAGTTGTTCCTGACTATGTTGGTGGATTCAATACCAATGTTCAGTATAAAGGCTTGGAGCTTTCTTCTCTATTCTCTTTCGTTATTGGAGGTAATATTTATGAGAACTCTGCTAAATACCAGTTCCTCGGCACGTCAACTAAGTTTTGGAATTTCAGAGAAGATTTCCTTGACAGATGGACTAAGCCTGGTGATATGAGTATGTATCCAAGACTTGTATCAAGTGCAACTTCTTACCCTGGTGTACCAAGTGAAGATCAGTTTAACTCTACAATGTTTTTAAGAGATGCATCATACTTACGCTTAAGAGAATTAACGTTGGGGTACAGAGTTCCCGCAGCAACAAGCGGAAGATGGGGAATGAAAAATGTGCGTGTTTATCTATCAGGAAGTAACCTGTTGACTTTTACAAAATATCCAGGTGGGGATCCGGAAATTACTCGTGATTTCGAAAATCCACAGGATAGAAACTTAAGCCCTAACATCACTTACCTGACAGCTCCATCACAAAAAACATTTGTGTTTGGGTTAAACATTGGCTTCTAACCCTAAAATATTAATCATGAAAAGAAATAATATAATAATACTTACACTGCTTACGCTCACCATATCCCTTGGTGCATGTGATAAGTTTTTAGAAAGACCCCCGCAAGGTCAGCTTACAAAAGAAGAGGCATTGAAAGATGAAGCAAGTCTGGTGGCATTTACCAATGCCCTTTACACGCTTGTTGGAGATGCAGATTTTATGGGTGGTCGTCACCAGGTACTAAGTGAGTTATTGGGTGATCATTACAAAGGAGATAAGTTCACAGGCGACTATGCTGAGATCTTCAGAAGACAAAATTCATTTTTTGGCGGAACAAGAGATGCGTACTATAACAAAGGATACCAGATCATCAATCGTGCAAATGTAATTTTAGCCAATTTAAATTTAGCTACTACTCAAAAAGCTGCTATCGAAGCGCAGGCAAAGTTCTTTCGTGGATTAGCTCATTTCGAATTGGTAAGAATGTTTGCTCAACCTTTCGGTTATTCTTCCGATAATTCACACGCCGGTATCCCGTTAAGAACAGCGGTAGAATTAGGGTCTACAAACAGGGCAACAGTTAAACAAGTATACGACCAGGTTATTGCTGATCTTAAAGCCGCTGAAGCAGGATTGCCTGCAACCCTATCAACTACAATATACGGTACCGCTACTCAACTTGCAGCAAAAGCTTACTTAGCAAAAGTTTACTTCCAAATGAACAACTTTGCTGAAGCATTTAATTATGCAAACCAGGTAATAACAAGTAACAAATTTCAGTTAGATGCTGATCATTCATCACGGTTTTCTGAAGGTTTAAGTAAGGAAGGAATATTGGTAGTTGTAAGAACACCAAACCAATACGAGCCTGGAGGAGGCCTGAGAGGTAACTTCCGTTCAGATCAAGGTCCGCCAACATTAAATTTATCCGATCAGTTTTATAGTTACGCAACACAAAGGGCAATCGATAAAAGAAAAGCCTGGTATAGCAACACGCTACAAGCCGGATTGAATGTACTGACGAAGTATAACAAGCCTCGTTTCGAACTTCCCCTGGTACATTTAACTGAGATAAAATTGATAAGAGCAGAAGCTGGCGCTGAGTTAGGCGGCACAAATCTCGCTACAGCTATTGCTGACATTAATGAGATTATGACCAGGGCTTATGGAGGAACTACGCTAAACTTACCCACGACTGCAAGTGGTGCATTGGTTATATCTGCTGCAAGAACTGAAAGAGAACTTGAAATGGTTGGAGAAGGAAATCGTATACAAGAACTAAAAAGAATTGGTGCGAGATCCGGAGTTAATGTGGATCGCAGAGGTTCTCAATGGAATTGCAATGGTTTAATCCTTCAGTTTCCAAAAGGTGAGCAGGATGCCAACTCTTCATTTCAATTAAATCCTGAGGGAGGTTGTTTCTAATAAACTGTAAAAATTATATAATGAAAAACGTTTTTAAAATATTAATGATTATACCTCTTCTTGGTATAATACTTTTTGCCTGCCAACCGGCAGATTATAAAGAAATTGGTGTTCCCGTTCAAAATGTTTCTGCACTTGCGGGAACCTGGAAGCTATCGCGGGTTACACAGACTGATGAAGATGCAGCAAGGAAGGGGTTTCCTTTCACTACTCTTGATCTTACATCGGTTTTTCCCTATGGTGATTTTAAGTTGACGCTAAACACCAATGGAAATTCGCCAACAACCTTTGCAACCACACCGGGAAACGCTCCGAAGGTAATAAGGTTGTTAACTGGTAACTGGACAGCTGATGATCCAACGTATCCTAAAGTTTTGACTTTAGTAAATGGCACAGATACTTCAAGGGTAACATTAGGTTCTTATCCAACCGGAAGTACTGGTGCTCTAAAGCTAAGGCAGGAAAAAAGAGATGCCACTACAGGTAAATTATTAATCTCTTACAACTTCGAGTTTACTAAACAATAAATTACTGCAACATGAAAAAAATATTTAGTTTATTAACGATACTTACACTTGTTGCATTTGCTCCAACTTTTGCACAGGTAAGTTTTAGTCCATCAGTATTTACAGCAGAGGATGAAGTAACCCTTACCGTTGATGTTACCGGAA
>DASVST010000640.1:0-1984 GCA_036387965.1 Segetibacter sp.
TGTCTCTATTGAAATCCATTTTTTTATCTCGTGAACGGCCCTGGAATTTTTTTACTTTAGTAATATCAGATTAAAACCCTTATTCTCTCCCGCCCTAGGTTTTGACCGCAATGAAGCCGAATAATGGAAAAATATGTTAAAAGAATTTCTTTAATAAAGTCACATTTAGGTGTTAAAAATTTTGCCAGTTTAATATATACTTTTTGCTAAAACAACACAATTGATTAACTTCCCTAACCTGGAATTATAAAAATTTTCTGAGAAAAGAGATGCATCCAATTTTTAAAAGAGTAGTAAAGACCGGCTATAAAGTAATTACTTTTATAGAGTCTAAATTTGATAAAGACTTTTTGGCACCTGACGTTCCCCTTTCAGTTGTTACTAGCCATAAGCAATGGCAAAATCATTTGTATGAGCTTGGAAATAAGCGTGGAATGAAAATATTGGAGATAGGGAGTCGAGAGGTAACGGGAAAATCAAATGCCCGGAGAGAATTTTCTAATGCAGAATATGTTGGCTTTGACTATTATCCTGGTGCAAATGTTGATGTTGTAGGTGATGCTCACAAATTATCTACTTACTTTGGTGAGACTGAAAGGTTTGATATTATTTACTCTAGCTCGTGTTTTGAACATTTTGCTATGCCTTGGGTTGTTGCTACAGAGATTGCAAAATTGCTCAAAGTAGGTGGATTTGTCTTTATTGAAACCCATTTTTCATTTGCATCACATGAACGGCCCTGGAATTTTTTTCAGTTTAGTGATATGGCTTTAAAAACTTTATTCTCTCCTGTTCTAGGGTTTGAATGTATCGAAGCAGGTATGTCAAATCCTATGGTAGGTAGATTTTCTTCTTTAGCTGATAAATATCTGCGCAATAGAACTATCAGAGGGCTTTATTGTCATAGCGCTTACCTGGGCAAGAAAACAGCAGATATGAATGACTTTAAATGGGACAAGGTCAATTTGAATGAAGTTGTGGGAGAAACAGAATATCCAGCTCCGAAAAAATAAGTTCTTAACATATAATTGTCCATCTGTTGCATGAATAGCTAGTGTATCTAGTAGTATAACTTCATCGCTATATATGTCAGTTTACCTCGCTTAGCCGTAAAGTGCTGTTTAAAATTATGGTTCCCTTTAATAAGATTGCAGGATGCGTTGTTCTTTATCATCCCAATTCTACAGTTCTTTCTAATATAGATTCTTACTATAACAATATAGACTATCTGATTGTGGTAGATAATTCTACGACTTCAGACACTTCTCTTATAAATGAGCTAAACAGTTTTTTTCCTAATACAGTTTATCTGTTTTTAAATCAAAATGCGGGAATAGCTGCAGCATTAAATATTGCGTGCAAAATAGCTGTCGAGAAGGGCTATAGCTGGTTACTTACTATGGATCAGGATAGTAATTTCAAAGACAATCAGCTGTCGGAGATGATATCTAACATACCCATTATCACTTCTCAATTTCCTGATGTTGGTATTATTACACCCCAACACGTACTTCATGAGCAACATATTCCTAAAGTATCAGCGAAGTATACCGTTCGAAACATTGCCATGACTTCGGGTAATCTATTAAATCTTTATGCTTTTAAAGAGTGTGGTCCTTTTAATGAAAAGCTTTTTATGGATTTTGTTGATTATGAATATTGTCTGCGCTTAAGAAAGAGTAATTACAAAATTATACAGGATAATGCTATACATCTAAACCACTCACTGGGTAACTACAAAATCAGAAAGTTTTTTAAACAAAAAATAGGAGTAAGTAATCACAATGCTCAGAGAAGGTATTACATGACGAGAAACAGCTTATATGTTGCCTTCAAATACTTACGGCAGGATAGAAACTTTTTTCTCCTCGCATTATGGAACATTGTGTTTTGGAGTCCTTTTATAATAGTCTCTTTTGAAAAAAATAAGTTATCAAAACTTAAATCAATTTATAAAGGAGTTTACCACTTCGCAGTTAGCAAA
>DASVST010000641.1:0-6797 GCA_036387965.1 Segetibacter sp.
TAGGCAAGGCTCTCGAAAAAGAGATGAAACCTGCAGATCTTCTTTTAGGCAGAAAGACATTTGAGATTTGGGAGGACTATTGGCCAAAGCATGAAAGTGGATGGCCAGGCATTAATGACGTCACAAAATACGTCTTGTCCACCACAATGAAAAAATCAGATTGGAAAAACTCAGTTTTCCTGGAAAGTGTGGCGGATATCAAAAAGCTCAAAATTTCTGAAGGTTCTGACATTCAGGTGTGGGGCAGTAGCAAGCTCATTCAAACATTACTAGAAAATGATTTAGTTGACGAACTCCACCTCAAAATTTTCCCCTTAACTCTTGGTAAAGGAAAAAAGTTGTTTGAGAATAGCGCGATGCCGGCAGCATTTACATTAACAGAGAGTGTGATTACACCAAGTGGAATAATTATCGCCAATTACAAGCGAGCCGGAGAAGTTAAGACGGGTACTGTTGGAGCTTAAAGTAAAATAAAAATGAGAAAAGTAATTGCAGCAATCAATATGACACTTGACGGGTTTTGCGACCACACGGCAGGAATTGCAGATGATGAAATACATCAACATTACACAGATCTGTTAATTAGCGCAGACACCATCATATACGGAAGGATAACATACCAGCTTATGGAGTATTGGCAAACGGTAGTAAAAAATCCTACCGGCAACAAATCAATGGATGAATTTGCAGTAGCAATGGACAACATTCAAAAAATTGTGTTCTCACACACGCTTAAAAATGTTGAATGGGAAAGCGCAAGGTTGGCAACGCGAGGTCTTGAAGAAGAAGTTATAGCACTGAAGCAACAACAGGGTAAAGACATTCTAGTTGGCAGCCCAAGTTTAATTGTAAGCTTAATAAAACTTAACTTGATTGATGAGTTGCAACTCTGTGTTCACCCTGTTATAGTAGGAAGCGGTTTGCCATTATTTAAAAACATAAAGGAGAGGACTGTTTTCAAACTCATAAACACAAAAACCTTTGGCAGTGGCGCAGTAACGCTTTATTATGAGCCAGTAGAAAAATGACTGATAGCATGAAGTGATACAATTTCGGGCGACAGATAGCAATGCGCATAAGTCAAGACATATTTGAAAGACCGAATCATCTTTACGAAGAATAAGCATTAATTATACAAGCTAAATAAAACCTGAATTATGACTCCCGAGCAATCAATGAAACTTGATATCTACATCAACTATCCAGGACATTGCGAAGAAGCATTCAGGTTTTACGAGCAGCATCTTGGCGGAAAAATAAATATGATAACGCCTTTCCAACAACTCCCACTCAATTTTCCGAAAGAATGGAAGAATCCCGTTCTTCATGCAGTGATGGAGATAGGCGGTACTATCGTCAGGGGCGCCGACATTCCTGGTGCCGAGCCTATGCGCAGCGCCTATCTTACGCTTAGACTTGATACGGCTGAGAAAGCAGAACACATCTATAACATACTTTCAAGTGATGGCGAAATTTTTATGAAGATGGAAAAGACCTTCTTTGCAAATCGCTTTGCCATGCTACGCGATAAATATGGAACGTCATGGATGCTTCTTAATGAACATTAAAAATTACTCGTTTTTAGAGTACAGGAAAGTTCTTCAACTGAAGGCTTGCAGCACTAAATAAACACTAACAACCGTGGCAGCTATGTCAAATAGATACACATTTTATCAAATAATCAAGTGATAATAAGACTTATTAAGCCGACTCTGACCTTTTATGCTATTGCAGTAGCAACAATATTTATACTGGACAAACTTTCACCAAGTGGACCTTGTACGCCAGGTTTGGGAATTTTATCTTTTTTCTTGCTTATTCCTGTCGTTGCGGGACTACTAATAAGAAATCTGTTTTTGACCTTTAGCAAAGACAATGCGTATTTAAAAATTGTTTTTCTGCATATCATTGCAATGATTTTGTTGTTTGTGAGGATGTGGTAATATCCCAACATGATAAATAATTATAAGTGGACACTTCGACTTACTTTATTGACACCGCCGCTTTTGTTTATAGCGATACTTTTTATGGGCGGCGGACATGGATGGTTTGAACCTGCAATGCTATTGTTTCCTTTTGGAATGGTTGGAACAATTATCCTGCTGAGATTTCTTTACCATTTGTTATTTTAGGTATGCTTCAATATCCCACCTATGGTTTTATTATTGACAAGACAAAGCATCTGTCATCCAGTAAAGCTGTTGTCATTTCCTTAGTTGTTTTCCATATTCTTTTGGGAAGTCTTACTATAGCGACTTGCGGTGACATATGGAGAAGTTCATAAAATGTGAAAAACTGCCTTCAACAGTAGTTCCTAAGCAATTTGGCTTCAATATAATCGCTACACCCATGTAACTGATGTGGTAAATGCATCTTGTGTTTATAAAATGCGACTGCACATTAAGCATTCAACTATAAATGCCTATTTTGCTTTTGTGTACGTTTACCGAAGGCTTTTTCAATTAACTCGACTTCATAAACATTTCTACAGTGGCCGCAATTCTATGGCAACAGAGCGAACAATCAAAACAACTGCAAACCCTTGGACATTAACTCCATGACAGATAACAAAGACTTTTGGAAGAAACATAAAGCAACAATAATTTATAGCATCGCACTGGCTCTGCTGCTGTTCCTTCTTAAATGGCTTGAACTTCGGTTTATCATATTTAGCCATTCGTTTGAAATCTACGTCGGGTTTATTGCAGTCATTTTTACCGCATTAGGTATATGGCTTGCCTTAAAACTTTCAAAACCAAAAATTGAGACAGTAGTGGTAGAAAAAGAAGTGTATGTAAGCAGAAATGAAAATTTTATTCTTGATACATCACTTGTCTCCCAACTTGAACTAAGTAAGCGGGAGTTGGAAATATTGAACTTGTTAGCACAAGGGCACAGCAACCAAGAAATTGCCGCAAAACTTTTCGTTTCATTAAGCACTGTCAAAACACATAATCAAAATCTTTTTGAAAAGTTAGATGTGAAAAGACGCATACAAGCAGTTGAAAAGGCAAAAAGGTTAAGCCTCATCCCTTAAAACATCATACTTTGGTATGAGAATAAGCCCGTTAGCAGAAAAATAGCCGAAAGTATGAGCGGAAGAACTTGTGCATCAGCCATATTTACACCAACAAAAAAATAAAAATGAAGAAGAACATTATCATCTACGGGCTTATCTCAGGAATCATAGTCTCAGCTTTAATGGCAGTCATTATTAGCATGTGCTATAAGAGCGGCACTTTTGATAGCAGCATATGGATTGGCTATGCTTCCATGCTTATTGCTTTCTCCATGATATTTGTGGCCATCAAGAATTATCGTGATAAATACAACGGTGGCGTCATCAGTTTCGGCAAAGCCTTCAAGGTTGGTCTTTTTATAACATTGATCGCTTCTACTATTTATGTCATCGTTTGGTTAATAGAGGAACACTACTTCTTTCCTGATTTTATGGAGAAATATACCGCAAACGAACTTTCCAGGCTGCAGTCAAGCGGTATAAGTGCAACCGAATTAGCTAGTGAAACTAAACAGTTGCAGCAAGCCGGCGAATGGTACAAAAATCCATTTTTAAGAATACTTATGACTTACATGGAAATTTTGCCTGTTGGTTTAATTGTAACACTTATCAGTTCATTAATTTTAAAAAGAAAGAACAATACAACACAATTTAATACCGAGGCAATATGAAAAAAGTAACAGGTATTGGCGGTATCTTTTTCAAATGCAAAGATCCAAAAGCAATCACAGAATGGTATCAAAAACATCTTGGTTTAGATACAAACCCATACGGGGCAACCTTTGAGTGGTATGAAAGTGCAGACAGTACAAAGAAGGCACAAACACAATGGAGTCCGTTTGCCGAAACGACAAAACACTTTGAGCCTTCAACAAAAGATTTTATGATCAATTACAGGGTCGAAAATATAGAAGCACTTGTTGAGGAGTTGAAAAAAGAAGGGGTGACTATTGTAGACAACATTGAAAGCTATGACTATGGCAAATTTGTACACATACTTGATGCAGAAGGAAACAAAATTGAATTGTGGGAACCCAAAGATTGATCGTGATGAAACAGTGGCAGACGAACAAACAATGAGCTTCAAAAAAATCTAAAATGAAAAAATCAGCATTAATAGTTTTAGCAATCGCGACATCTTTTCTTTCAGGTTTCGCATTTAAGTCAATACTAACCCGACATACCGAAACACAAACAAGCGGGAAAGTAACAGGCATTGGTGGCATCTTCTTTAAGTGTAAAGACCCTAAAAAAGTAAGAGAGTGGTATCAAAAGCATCTTGGTTTAAACACCAACCAATACGGGGCAGTTTTCGAGTGGTATCAAGGTGCTGACAGCACAAAGAAGGGATTCTCACAGTGGAGCCCTTTTAAGGAAACAACCAAATACTTTGAACCTTCAACAAAAGACTTTATGATAAACTATAGAGTAGACAATTTAGAAGCTCTTGTAGAACAATTAAGAAAAGATGGTGTAACGATCACAGACAAAATAGAAACAGTTGATTATGGAAAGTTTGTTCACATTGTTGATGTTGAAGGAAACAAATTAGAATTGTGGGAACCAAACGATGTTGAATTCGAAAAACTTGGGATCAAGATAGGAGCCAAAACAACAAAATAGCTTACTGGTAAAACGCCCACTGCAGCTGGTTCTATTCGTTCTTTATTTCTCTTATTTGTAATTCTTCCCAGGGTGTGCTTCCATCTTTTTCTCTTGAGAAAATGTATTTTGAAGACTCATTCAGAATTATTTCTGCAGTGGTATAAACTTTACATCCATGAACAAATGTCCACCGATGGTTTTACCGGTGCTATCACTTATGCTGATATGAATGTGAGATCCATTTTGCGACAGCGTGCCGGAAAGGCTAACAATTTCAAAGTGGCCGCTTCCCTTCGTCCTTCTGAAGCATTTGCAAACCTGATATTGTAATCTGTAAGACTACCGGCACAAGTGATTATCCACCCCGCCTTTATTTTATGTTCGTTTACATAGTTTTGAATACCTGCCCTGAGATCCTGCCCGGGTAGTAACCGTAATGCATGAGATTGATCTTTCTGTGATTGCATAACTTTTTGTTTTGTGATACAGGAAATCAATGACATTGAAATCAAAAAGTAAAGTAAGCATTTCATTGAAGTAAAATAGCTAAGGTATAAATGTTGAAAACGTATCTGAATAAATTTATCTAAAAAAGTTTGCGTAGTCGAATGACTACATTTATATTTGTAGCCAAATAGCTACATAATGAACCTGCGACGAAATGTTTTTCAAGCCATAGCTGACCCTACAAGAAGGGCTATTCTTTTATTGGTCGCTTCGCAGTCGATGACTGCGGGTGCCATCGCATCAAACTTCGACTCCGCCAGGCCTACGGTTTCAAAGCACCTGCAAATACTTACCGAATGCGAATTGCTCACACAAGAGCAGTCTGGAAGAGAAGTTTATTATCACATCAATGCACAACAAATGAAGGAAGTAGCCGACTTTCTTGAACCGTTCCGCAAACTGTGGGATGACAGGTTTAATAAATTGGAAGCAATCATGAAAAAATACAAAAACAAAAAATAACATGTTGATGGAACAGAAAACAAATATTAAAGCCGAAGAAGGCAGGCAGGAAATAATCATCACAAGAGAATTTGACTTGCCGTTAGAACTGCTTTTTAAAGCACATGCAGAACCAGAAATTGTTGAGCAGTGGATGGGAACCAAAGTATTGAAACTAGAATGTAAAAAGCACGGCAGTTATCACTTCGAAACCACTGATCCTAAAGGGAACAGCCATTACTTCAGTGGCACTTTCCATGCGTTTGTAGAGAACAGGAAAATCACACGGACGTTTGAAATGGAGAACACAAACTTCCCCGTTCAACTTGAATACTTGGAGTTTGACAGCCTTACAGACGAGAGGAGTAAACTAACGATTCATATCATCTATAAATCAGTTGCCGACAGGGACAATATGCTGAAGTTACCTTTTGCTCAAGGCATTAATATGGCTCATAACCGGTTACAGGAAATTGTAAATAAACTAAAATAAAGTAGCATGAAAAAGAGAAACAAAATCCTTTATTGGAGCAGTACCATCTTTCTTGCAGTGGGAATGCTGGCAGGTGGTGTACAGCAAATGTTGCAAACGGGAGGCTATGTAGATATAGCGGATCGATTAGGCTATCCCTTGTACCTGTTATCTATCCTCGGTGTATGGAAAATTTTAGGAATAGTGGCCCTGCTTATTCCAAATGCACCTTTAGTAAAAGAATGGGCTTATGCAGGCTTCTTCTTTGCCATGTCCGGAGCAGTAATCTCACACATGGCAATGGGTCACCCGGTAAATGAAGTTGTTCCTTCGTTTGTGCTTCTTATTGCTACTATGTTATCGTGGTATTTCAGACCCGCTGATAGAAAGCTCAAATTCGTTAATCAATAAAGAAAATATTATGAACCCAGGCGTTGATTGGTTTTTTTCCAAAGCCACAAAATGGCAGCAAGCATACGAACTATTGAGAACGCTCGTTCTTGATTGCGGGCTCACGGAAGAATTAAAATGGGGCCACCCTTGTTACACCTACGAAAAAAGTAATATTGTGTTGATTCATGGATTCAAAGAATACTGCGCTCTTCTGTTTATGAAAGGGGCTCTATTGAAGGATTCAGAGAATATCTTAGTGCAACAAACAGAAAATGTGCAGGCAGCGCGACAGATCCGCTTTACCAGTGCTGATCAAATAAAAAAGATGCGGGTTGTGTCGAAGGCTTACATTAAAGAAGC
>DASVST010000642.1:0-2523 GCA_036387965.1 Segetibacter sp.
TCTTCTTTAAGCCACTATCTTCAAAGGGAACAATGTTGTCATGAGCATACTTAGCCATACCTGCGAAGATACAACTTGAAGAACTTGTGAAGGAGTGTATATGTTTTGGCAGTGATTTCGTGTCGTCCTATCAAATAAACGGGATTAAAACACGAACCATATCATTGAAAATGTCGTTTTCGCCAGGTTTTCTATCCTCAAGCATAAATGCTTTTATTTTTCGTTCTTGAATGAAGTCCTGAATAACTTTCAGTTCTTCATCATTTGAGGCTTCAAGTAACAACTTCTTTGATTCGGAGTTAGCCATATGAGAGGAGATTTAGATATGATCGAAGATACTAATCATCTTTTTCGATGTACTTATCTGCCACGCAGACCATTTAAATACACGTTGATCTATTTCCTGTTTTTAAACATTCTAAAAACTGTTTTCACAAATGGAATAACGCCTGACTTTCTTACAGGAAAACCTTTAGGGCTTGTATTCGTTTGCCCCGGTTCAACAAAAAATTTATCTATTAAAAATTTGCCACCGCTCAATGCTGTGTCAGTTACTTTTCCTCTTAAAAAGCGTGGAATAAAATTGTTTGCACCTGCAACGGCAAGTTCACCAGGCAACTGCTGAATTTTCTTTTTAAAGTCTGCTTCATAATACTGTAACCTTTCCCTTGTTTTTTTTTGTTGCAATTTTAAGTCGGCGATGGACTTTATGGTTTGTGTGTTATTCATATTGTATCCTCTGTGTTCCTAAAAAAAAGTTCTATCATTTTATCTACAATCTTTTTATGCAGGTACTTTTTATGAGCAGATAAAATGACCAGTAATATTATTATGTATATCACTACTAAAATCCCAAAACCTAACAAGAAGCTGCCAGTCCACAGCGATAAATAGTAACCAATAAGAAAGCTGATTATGGAAAGAATAAAAAAGAATATGACACCAACTACTATTGCCTTAAACAACATTGATGAAAACTTTGCAGCTTTTTCTGCTGCCTGCAGTTTAATTAGTAAAAGACGGTCGTCGATATACTTTGTTGCAAGCTCTCTTGTCTCCTCGAAAAAATTCTTCCGTTCTGTTTCCATATACTTAATATCTATATGTTCTTCTTTAGAAGACTTCAAAATTCTCGCCAGCTATGGTTAGTAATAATCGAGATAGATCTTGATTATTTACTTAATTGAAGAAAAAGATAATCTGCTTTATTAAATTTACCCTTTTTTGACTACCGGATAAAATGAAAATCATATGCAACTTATAGAAGTAACGAATAGGAGTACCGCAAAAGATTTTTTAAAGGTCAATGTTTTAATGAATGCCACTAACCCAAAATACATTCAGCCACTCAATAATGAAGTTAACGATGTATTTGATAAGTCGAAAAATAAGGCGTTCAAGTATGGCAATGCTAATCGCTGGATATTAAAGGATGAATCCGGAAAGTTGATTGGACGTATAGCTGCTTTTACCAATTCAAAATATATAAATAAAGGTGATGGAGTTAAAGCTGAAGGAGTCGGTTTTTTTGATTGTATAAATGATCAAAAGGCAGCAAACTTGTTATTTGATACTGCAAAAAACTGGCTACAGCAACAAGGTGCAGAATCAATGGACGGCCCGATAAATTTCGGAGAGAGAGATAAATGGTGGGGATTGATGGTAGAAGGATTTGATGAAGAACCATTGTATGGCATCTCCTTTAATCCATCTTATTATGAAAAGTTATTCGAGGCTTATGGGTTTCAAAATTTCTACAATCAGTATTATTACACCTTGCAGGCTTATGGCACTTTAGGTGATAAATATCCTGAACGTCATGCAAGATTTGTCTCTAAGCCTGACTATTCTACGCGACATATAAAGAAAAGTAACCTGGAAAAGTATGCGAAAGACTTTGCAACGGTGTATAATGCAGCCTGGGCACAGCATGAAGGTGGAAAGGAAATGAGTGTTGATCATGCAGTGAAACTTTTTAAAAAGATGAAGCCAATTATGGATGAAACCTTAATATGGTTTGCTTACTACAAAGAAGATCCGATTGGGATGTGGCTTAATATTCCAGACCTCAATCAGTATTTCAAACACTTTAAAGGCAAGTTTGGCTGGTTCGAAAAGCTTAGGTTGTTGCTATTGCAAAAGACCAAACCTTCCCGTAAAATCAATGGGGTTGCTTTTGGAATCGTTCCTAAATTTCAGGCGTTGGGCATTGATGCTTTTATGATTTATTCAGCAGCATTGGTAGTAAGAAAAGAGGGTAAATACGATCTAATAGAAATGGGTTGGGCAGGGGATTGGAACCCGAGGATGATAGCGATATACAAAGCAACTGGTGGCACACAAAGCCGCAGAATGGTTACTTACAGGTATAACTTTGATAGGAGTATACCTTTTCAAAGACATCCGGTAATACAATGATGAGTTAGTGAGTAAACCGGTTTTTTAGAAAGTCTAGCCCAGAAGCTGATAGGTATATGCCGTTTCAGATTACGTTGATCAGTTTCTACCATTCCAATCTTTACA
>DASVST010000643.1:0-5515 GCA_036387965.1 Segetibacter sp.
CTTTACAAAAAAAGAGGCATTTTTTAATGCCTCTTTTTTTGTAAAGTTTTGATAGATTAATTATTGCCACCACCACCTTGTGGACGTCCACCGCCGCCACGACGGCGTAAATTGAATTCAATAACTTTTCTTGCCAGAGCCCCGTCTTTTAAAGCTGAAGCTAATTTCTTGTTCATCTCGGTGTTGATCTCTTGCATTTTTGCAGGTCTGTCAGCCTCTGCTAAATTTCTCACTTCCATCATTTTCGGACGAAACTCAGCTTGTACATCAAGTACTATTTGAGCTTGTTCATCGGTAAGACCTAAAGAGTCTTTCAACGTTTGTTTCATTTGAGCCTGGCGATCTGCCTGGCTTTGTCCACCTTGACCTTGAGCTGTAGCAAATGTTGTTGCAGCAACAAGAATGCAAAGGGATAAAATAATTTTTTTCATTATAGTTTTTTTTAATATTAGTGAAATTATCTAAAACAAACATAGCATCATGCGCCAATCGGTCATTCGCTGATAATTTAAGGTCAAATGGTAAAAAGGCCGCTATCTTAAAAACAATAATTCCCTGTATTTTGGCAGCGTCCATTCTTCATCCGCTACAAGCAATTCAAGCTTATCTACATGGTATCGTATTAAATCAAAATATTTGTCCTTTACTTCTGTCTGATAACTGATCGCCATTTCTCTTATGTTGCTGATGTTGTTTGATGCTTTCCGTGCCTCAATCATTTCTGAAACATTCTTACTGATCATCTGTATGTGATCAGAAATTTTTTCAAGCACCTGCCTTTGAGTAGTAAAGCTGTCATTATCGAGCCCAATCTCCTTTAAGCCCCTTACGTTAAATATAAGTGCGTTCTGGTATTTTATTGCAGATGGTAGAATATGGTTGGTTGCCAGATCACCCATAATCCTCGACTCGATCTGAACTTTCTTTATATACTTTTCTAATTCAATTTCATGTCTTGCCTCCAACTCGGTGTGACTGTAAACTCCATTATCAGCAAACAACTTTTTTGCTTTCTCTGTCACCATAGCATCCAATGCAAGGGGAGTTGTTTTTATATTTGGCAATCCTCGCTTTTCTGCTTCTTTCTCCCAGCTTTCACTGTACCCATCACCTTCAAACAAGACTTTCTTGCTACCGACAATATATTTTTGAATGGTGTGCATTATTGCAAGTTCTTTCCTCTCGCCTTTATTAATTAAAGCGTCAACTTCGCGGCTAAAGTTTCTTAATGTTTCTGCCATTATCGTATTTAATGCAGTCATTGCATTTGCACAGTTTGCAGAGGAGCCAACCGCTCTAAACTCAAACTTATTTCCTGTAAATGCAAAAGGCGATGTTCGATTGCGATCTGTGTTATCTAATAATAATTCAGGTATGCTTCGGTGTAGATCAAGTTTCAATATCGCTTCATCCTGCTCATCAAACTTTTCTCCAACACGCCCTTCTATTTCGTGTAACACTTTGGTAAGATATTCACCGATAAAAACTGAGATAATTGCAGGCGGTGCTTCGTTAGCTCCTAACCTGAAATCGTTGCCTGCACTTGAAATGGCAGCCCTTAAAAGATCTGCATAATCATGAACTGCTTTGATTGTATTCACAAAAAAAGTAAGGAACATCAGGTTCGTCTTTGGCGTTTTGCCAGGCGCAAGCAAATTAACTCCTGTATCTGTCGCCATGCTCCAGTTGTTGTGCTTGCCACTACCATTGATACCTGCAAACGGCTTTTCATGAAGTAACACTCGTAGCCTGTGACGTTTAGCAACACGTGTCATCACATCCATCAAAAGAGTGTTGTGATCAACAGCGATATTTACCTCCTCAAATATGGGAGCACACTCAAATTGTGATGGTGCAACTTCATTATGGCGTGTACGAAGCGGAATTCCAAGCTTATAACTTTCTGCTTCATAATCTCTCATAAATGCATAAACTCTTTCTGGTATAGAACCGAAATAATGGTCGTCTAACTGTTGACCTTTTGCAGGAGAAGCACCAAAAACAGTTCTGTCGCAAAGTAACAAATCAGGACGGGCATTTGCGAGCCCCTCATCAATAACGAAATATTCCTGCTCCCAGCCTAAAGTGGCTGTTACCTTGGTTACGTTCTTATCGAAATAATTGCAAACATCAACTGCAGCCTTATCCAACGCAACCAATGCTTTTAATAGTGGAGACTTATAATCTAAACTTTCACCTGTGTAGGAAACAAATATTGTTGGTATGCAAAGCGTTTTGCCCTGACCGATTTCTATAATGAAAGCAGGCGAAGATGGATCCCATGCAGTATAGCCACGGGCCTCGAAAGTTGCGCGTAATCCGCCGCTCGGAAATGAAGACGCATCAGGCTCTTGCTGTATTAAAGCTGCTCCGTCGAATTCTTCTATCGCCGTTCCATCGCTTTTCAGTGTAAAAAAACTATCATGTTTCTCAGCTGTACTACCTGTTAGTGGTTGAAACCAATGCGTATAATGAGTTACGCCCTTACTTTCTGACCAGGCTCGTATACCGTTGGCAATTTGGTTTGCAACAGTGCGTTCAATTTTTTTCCCTCCTTTAATACTTGATTTGAGGCTTTTGTATGCTTCATCACTTAAATATTCACGTGCGGTTTTTAAGGTAAAAACGCTTTCGTTGAATATGGCTGTGATTTTGGAACTAGATACATTTACTTCGCTAGAGGAATTATTAAGGCAGCTTAAAGCCTGAAATCTTACTGACATGGGTGGTTGATTTATGAGGCAAAGCAAAATGTTTTTATTCCAATAATCTAATTTTTTTTGAGAAAGTGGGTATAATGCTTATTAGTTACAAAAATTTTCCATGTTTTTATAAGTCATTATAGCTCTTTTTTACGCCAAAGTCATCACGTAACTAATATGTGTTATTTATTTAATATAGGATACATATGCAATAAAAAACCTCTCCTTGATTAAAGGAGAGGTCTAAAAAGATATATATATTATAATCTGAAATTGTATGCTCCTCTTAAACCCAAATAAGGCAATCTCAAATTTTCTCTGCTTAAACCCTCATATCGTATAGATAGATCAATCGCTTGCATTAAAACACCCAGGTTTGCAGCGTAAGTAAATCCACCAGTACCGGAAGCACCACCTTTATAGCTTATAGAAGTGTAACCAAGTTGTGGTTCGAGGTATACACCACCAGGACTTAAGTTATATCTTAATCCAGCTTTAAATGGCAAAAGATTAGTAGCTGCATGTTTCAAATTAGTATTTCCTATCTGATCACCCGAAAAACTTATGTATCCACCTGACAGGGTTAAAGCACCTCCTTCAAAAATTGGAAATAATGCCTTTAAACTGCCACCCAAACCAAGTTTTGCAGTTTTATTAAAATCTCCGGCAGGAATACCTACTTCGGCTCCCAAACTTAATGATGGACGACCGGCGGTAGTCACCTGCGCAATAGATTGGCTGCAGATTATAACTGCTAAAGCAACAAGAGTTGAATTGATAATTTTCTTCATAATAATTCAGATTTAAGTTTAATTAGATAATATATACAATTGATAACATGTATATTCTATTGGGTGTATAAGCAAAAACCCCGCCATTGGGCAGGGTGTCAGTTTTTTACTGTGGATGCTTATCTAAAAACCTTTTTTCGCAACGCCGTCTTCTATTGCTTGTAGTGCTTTGGCTTCGCTTAAAATAGCTGCCATCTTATTTCCTTTGCCGTCATGACCGCCAGCCATGTAACCACCTTTAGCTGTTTTTGTAATTACAGCATCTTGCATCGGAACGTTTTTTTCTTTTGTTTTAAGGCAATATGCTTTAAGCATTTTCGAAGTATCCATAGTTATTATTTATTTAGAGATGATTAAATCGTGACACAAGCTACAGATTTTTTAATGAATGGTTTGCTTGTATCTATACATCGATGCGTGCATACCTTGCATGGCTCTCAATGAACTCTCTTCTCGGGGCAACTTCATCGCCCATTAACATGCTAAAAACCCGGTCAGCTTCGGCAGCACTTTCAATAGTTACTCTCTTCAAAGTACGACGTGCAGGATCCATTGTTGTTTCCCACAGTTGCTCAGAGTTCATTTCTCCCAAACCTTTGTATCGTTGTATTGTCACACTGTCGTCTTTGCCTCCACCCAACTTTTCAACCCATTGCTTACGCTGCTCTTCATTGTAAGCATATTCCTGCTCCTTACCTTTTTTTACAAGATATAAAGGAGGTTGTGCAATGTAAACGTAGCCGGCTTCTACCAACTCCTTCATATACCTAAAAATGAAGGTCAGTATAAGCGTAGCAATGTGACTTCCATCCACATCAGCATCCGTCATAATAATTAACTTGTGGTAACGGAGCTTAGCAAGGTTCAGTTGCTTTGCATCTTCAGGAGTTCCAACCGTAACACCTAAAGCAGTGTACATATTTCTGATCTCTTCATTTTCATAGATCTTATGTTCCATTGCTTTTTCAACGTTCAGAATTTTACCTCGTAATGGAAGTATTGCCTGGAAGCTTCTTTCGCGACCCTGCTTTGCTGTACCACCGGCTGAGTCACCTTCAACAAGATATAATTCTGTTTTGGTCGGATCCCTTTCAGAGCAATCAGCAAGTTTACCAGGTAAGCCTCCACCGCTTAGTACAGTTTTACGCTGAACCATTTCACGTGCTTTTTTTGCAGCGACACGAGCCTGGGCAGCTAATACAATTTTGGATATGACATTTTTCGCTTCGCGGGGATTTTCCTCAAGATATGCTTCAAGAGCTCTTGCAACTGTTGTTTGCACTATACCGCTTACTTCACTGTTACCAAGCTTGGTTTTTGTTTGTCCCTCAAACTGAGGCTCCGGAACTTTTACTGAAATGATAGCGCTCAGTCCCTCACGAAAATCATCGCCTTCAACCACCACCTTAGCTCTTTCGAACAAACCATTCTTATCACCATACGTTTTAAACACACGGGTAAGTGCCTGTCTGAAGCCAGTTACGTGTGTTCCACCTTCGATTGTGTTGATGTTATTTACGTAAGAGAATATATGTTCTTTGAAGTCATTGTTATAAGTCATCGCAACTTCAACAGCTACGTTGCTTGGCTCGTCATGTCCTTCAACAAATAAGGTGTTAGGAATTAATGGCGTACGATGACCATTCTTATCAAGCATTTCAACAAACTCAACAATACCACCTTCGCTATAGAAATTTTTGGTGTAAGGCTTCCCATCATCATCTTTATCGCGCAGATCGGTCATGTTTATGCTGATCTTTCTATTGAGGTATGAAAGCTCTCTTAAGCGACCTTCAAGAATGTCCTTGTTATACTCAGATACGATGAAAATGCTGTAATCGGGCCAAAAGCGAATAGTCGTTCCGGTAGTTTCTGAAGTACCAATTTCACGAACGGGGTAGGCTGGCGCACCACAATGATATTCCTGTTCAAATATTTTTCCTTCACGGTTTACAGTAACCTGCAGGGTAGTACTTAGTGCATTAACGCAACTAACACCCACTCCGTGTAAGCCACCACTCA
>DASVST010000644.1:0-1531 GCA_036387965.1 Segetibacter sp.
AGCGGATAATAGATGCCGCGCCTGATGTGGTTAGCCATAACATGGAAACAGTTGAAAGACTAAGCAGGCAGGTTAGGATACAGGCTAAATATCGCAGAAGTTTGCAGGTATTGCAATGGTTGAAGGAAGGTGGCATGCGCACTAAAACCGGAATTATGCTTGGCCTTGGTGAAAGAAAAGAAGAAGTGGTTCAAAGCATGGAAGACCTTGTTGCCGCGGGCGTTGACGTGCTTACGCTTGGTCAGTATTTACAACCTACTAAAAAACACCTACCCGTTGAGCGCTTCGTACATCCCGATGAATTTGCTGAATTAAGGGAAATTGGTTACGGATTAGGTTTCGACTACGTGGAAAGCGGTCCTTTAGTTCGATCTTCGTACCATAGTGAAAAACACGTTATACCCGGGTATGGAAGAAAGAAATTTGAGCAGGAAAAACAATTGTATACTGCGAAGTAAAAGAATGCAACTCTTTTGATTAGCGATCCGGGCAGAGAAGTATTGTTCGGAGTGCTACAACATGAATAGTTGCAACAGTTAGCAGGATTAAGGTTCCCTCTAAAACTTCTATTGTTGCTTCAACTGCGGATATTCCATGTTTAGCTGTTTCAGGGCGGTGATTACTGTAGTAGCAATCGTATATTCTTTGTACCAATTTTGATCTGCCGGTACAATGTTCCATGCAGGGGTATTACAATTTGCGAAACAATCTTCGTACGCCTTCATATAATCATCCCATAGCTCCGCCTCTTTGAAATCGTTTGGGTTAGCTTTCCAATGTTTTCTACTGTTCGTTAATCTTTCATTTAGCCGTTCAGTCTGTTCTTTCTTCGATAAATGAAGGTAGAATTTAAGAATAATAGTATTGTTATGTTCCTGTAGCAGCCCTTCGAAATGGTTAATTGCCTTTATCCGTTTATTTGCCGTTTCTTCATCAATCCACTTATGCACACGCGTGATCAAAACATCTTCGTAGTGCGACCGGTTGAACACATGTATCATACCTTTTGGTGGAACGTGTTTGTGAACCCGCCACAAAAAGTCGTAACTCAGTTCTTCTTCAGTGGGCGCTTTAAAAGATCGTGCTACCACACCCAGCGGGTTAAGTGTGCCAAAAACATTTTTAATTGCGCCATCCTTGCCGCTTGCATCCATGCCCTGAATAATTATTAGTACGCCATGCTTTCCATTGGCATAAAGTAAATTTTGTAATTCGTCAAGCTCTTCCAACAACGCGGGCATTTTCTTCTTCGTCTCCTCTTTGTCTAATTCCTTTGGAGCGCGGGAAGATATTTCGGAAAGGTTAAAAGCCATATTAGTGAGTTTAGCTAAAATTGCAAGTATTACGATTAATGATACTTGTATAAGTGTATGAAGAACTAAAAATTGAGAAAGAATTTGATGCAATCTTCTAAAATTGCATGCTTATTTATTTTAAATACTGCAAGTTGACTGACAGGCAGACGCAAATTATACGTTTTACCGGATAAGATTTTTTTGTCAAAGTCTGGATTTAATTTATTAAAAACCGG
>DASVST010000645.1:0-2815 GCA_036387965.1 Segetibacter sp.
TAATCGATCTATTGATGTGCTTAAAAGTATTTGCCAGGAGATGCTGAACCAAGTTCAGCATGACGACGACTTCAGCACGCCATCCCATTAACTTACGTCATCCCATAACTTAACGTCATCCTGAATTTAGTTCAGGATCTCTTGGTGTGCTTAAAACTGTTTTGCCAGGAAATGCTGAAAAAAGTTCAGGATGACGCACCGCATCCATACCTTTATCTCACAACCTTCCGTCATCTGCACCTATTCGTCATCCCGTAACTATGGGTCATCCTGAATTTAGTTCAGTATCTTTTGGTGTGCTTTAAACAATTTGCCAGGAGATGCTGAACCAAGTTCAGCATGACGCCGCCTATTATACCATCATCCTGAATTCATTTCAGGATCTCTTGGTGTACTTAGACTGTTTTGTAAAGGATGCTGAACCAAATTCAGCATGACGAGCTACCTTGAAGGCGTTGAGAAGCCAGGGTTCGCAACGGCCATTTTCCCTTATCCACTCCTAATACCGCTCAACCTTCTTTTCTCTATATTCCTCAATTAAGCACAACCTTGCAGTTGATTCGTACGAAATATTTCCTACCTTTACCTCATGAAGGCAAACAGAGATAAGAACAATCACATCGAACCAACAAAATCGGAGTTGGAAATATTACAGGTGCTTTGGATTCATGGTCCGTCAACTGTTCGTTTCGTAAACGATACCTTGAACGAACAAAAAAGAGAAGTTCAATATACTTCCACTTTAAAGCTCATGCAAATAATGGTAGAAAAAGGTTTAGTGGTAAGAGATGAGGCGCAGATGAAACATGTGTACAGTGCCGCTATAGAAGAGAGCAAAACAAAAGGTGTTTTACTCGATCGGTTTGTTTCATCGATGTATAATGGTTCGGCAAGCAAACTAATGCAGCAATTGCTTGGTAATAAAAAAACATCGCCCGAAGAACTGGATGCTATAAGAGAACTTCTAAAAAAGGCAGACAAGAAAAAATAATTCTTATTTTATGCAGATAAACTTTGTTAACGAGTGGCTTGCAAATGATTTTACCAGGGCATTTTCCTGGACGCTCATTCATTCATTATGGCAGGGACTTGCAGCCGCCATCATTGCGGGACTGATTATCTTTTGTACCAAACGTTCTACTGCCGGGCTGCGATACAACCTGTTATCCGGTGTGTTCTTATTATTTATTGCAGCTGCGGTCTTTACCTTCTTTACAAAATACAATTCTTATAATGATGTTGCTGCTACACCCCAGGCAAGTGTACAAGTAAAAGAAGTACCGGCAATTACTTCTGCAACAACAACACAAACCATTCAACCATTCTACAAAAGCTTTACAGATAATTTCGGTTTCTATTTTGAGCAAAATGCACCGGTCGTTGTGCTTGTTTGGTTCATGGTGTTTATTGTTCAATGCCTTAAACTATTCAGTGGCTTCTATTATATCCAACGGCTGCGCCGCAGGGGACTATCTACACCTCCCGAAGAATGGAAAGAAAAACTGGACATGCTCTGCAGCAAATTAGGCATCAGGCAAACAGTACTGTTCATGCAATCAAAGATGGTAAAAATGCCAGTAGTAATCGGCTATCTTAAACCTGTTATTTTGGTGCCTGTTGGTATGCTTAACAACCTTCCGGCAGAGCAGGTAGAAACTATACTACTGCACGAGCTGGCACATATCCGCAGGAAAGATTACCTCGTAAACCTGCTTCAAAGTTTTACAGAAACAGTTTTCTTTTTCAATCCGGCAATCAAATGGATCTCCGGCATCATCAGGGAAGAAAGGGAAGCATGTTGTGATGATATTGTTGTTGACTTCACCAGCAATAAAACTACATACCTGCAGGCGCTTGTAAATTTTAATGATCATACAAATAAAAACAATAGCTACGCAATGGCATTGGCAGGCAGGCAAACTTCTCTGCTTAACCGTGTAAAGCGAATGCTTACTTATGAAAACAATAAATTAAATATTATGGAAAAAGTAATTCTCGTATCAGGACTCGTAGTGTTCACCGCTTTTAGTATGGTAAACACCAAAGAAATCAAAGTGCTGTCAGCACCCGTTGTTTTAGCTTCCAAAGTTATTGAGCAGTCGTTTGTAAATAAACAGGCTCTCCAAAATGCTGTTGTTTTATCAACAGGAAAAGAGGTGGTCGCACCTGAAGAAACACAACCAGAACTAAAGGCTGCAGAAATGGTTAACCAGGATACAGTGCCTGCAACCGGTAACAGGAATTATAGTAACATATCCACCAGAATCTTTAAGGACGGAAGCACTAATAACAATGAAGCCGTTGAAATTATTATACACAATGATGATGGCACAAATTACAAGGCTAAGAAGATAAACGGTAAGATCACAGAGTTGCATGTGGATGGCAAACGCATAGCAGAATCTGAAATGAGTAAGTATAAAGAGGTCATCCAGGAAATTGAAGATGCTTTGATAAGAGGTGAAGAAGCAAGAATAAGAGGAGACGAAGCAAGGGTAAGGGGTGAAGAAGCAAGAGTGAGAGGTGAAGAAGCAAGGATACGGGGTGAGGAAGCAAGGAAGAGGGGTGAAGAGGCCAGAGTAAGAGGAGAGGAAGCCAGGAAGTTGGGAGATGAAGCCAGCAGAAGAGGAGAAGAAGCCAGAAAGAGAGGTGAGGAAGCAATGAAAAGAGGTGAAGAGGCGAGGGTAAGAGGCGAAGAAGCAAGGGTAAGAGGTGAAGAAGCAAGGATAAGGGGTGAAGAAACAAAAAAGCAGGTTTCACAAATAATAGATGAACTAATAAAACAAAATGTGATCAGTAACGCTGATAACCTAAG
>DASVST010000646.1:0-10812 GCA_036387965.1 Segetibacter sp.
ATTGCTGAATAACATGTTTTAGTTCTCTTCCTGCTCCTCTGGCTGCGCTCTTCTTGTTGCACCACCACCAGATTGCGGAGCATCTCTATTCATTTGCTCAATGTCAACCGGCTGAGAAAAATCACCTATCAGCCACTTGCTGTAATAATCAGCAAGAACCCAGAAAAAGTATTCATCCATATCTCCGTAACCATGGCGCTGACCAGGAAATAATGTGAAATCAAAACGTTTGTTTGCCTTGATTAATGCGTTAGCCACCTTGATGGTTCCTGCTGGATGGACGTTGTTATCAATATCGCCGGTCGTCAACATTAAATGACCTTTCAGGTTCTTAACAAGATCCTGGTTTTTATCAATATTGTATAAGAAAGTGGTATCGCCCTTATCACTTACTGTTTCTTTTACTCCATGGTGCTTCTCACTCCACCAACGGTTATAAATACTGTTGTCGTGATTACCTGAAGATGAAACTGCAACTTTAAAGAAATCAGGATAAACAAGTATTGCAGCAGTACTCATAAAACCTCCACCCGAGTGACCATGAATACCAACACGATTAATATCAATGTATTTATGGCGATCAGCTAGTTGCTCAACTGCAGCTTTTTTATCAGCTAAACCATAGTCTCTTAAGTTGCCATACCCATAAGTGTGGTACCACTTTGAGCGACTTGGATGACCACCACGATTACCAACCGTTACAACGATAACACCTATTTGAGCAAGACGATCAGTTCTCGAGTTTGGCCGGCTAAATCCCTTTGTTACTGCTTCGGTTTGAGGACCCGGATAAACATACTCAACTACAGGATATGATTTAGTACTGTCGAAATCAAATGGCTTATATAACACACCATACAAATCAGTAACTCCATCATCAGCCTTTACTTTAAATATTTCAGGAAACTTATAACCTGAAGCAAACAACGATGAAAGATCTGCAGTTTCAAGGTCAAGTATTTTCTTTCCTTCAGCGTTATATAAAGCAGATTTAGGTGCTGTATTTACTCTTGAATAATTATCAACGAAGTATTGTTTATCGTCGCTTAAACTCATAGCATGTTCAAACTCACCAGGGTTTAATAACCGCAAGCCGCTGCCGTCAAAATTTACCCTATACAGGTGCAGGTAGTATGGATCTTCATTCGGTTCTTTTCCGTTTGCAGAGAAGTATAATACACGCTTAGCTTCGTCAATTCCTACTATGTCTTCAGAATGGTAGCTGCCCGATGTAATCTGGTTCTTTAGCTTTCCATTTCCATCGTATAAATAAAAATGACCCCAGCCATCTCTTTCGCTCCATTGTACTAATTCAGCACCACCGTTTACCAATCCTAACCGACGTGTTTCAACATATGTGTTCATTCTCTCTTCTATCAAAGGCTTTACATCACCGGTATTTATATCCACCTGGCAAACATCAATACGTTTAAGGTCGCGGCTCGTACGGGTAAAGTAAAATTTATCATTCGTTCCTAACCAAAGCGATGGACGCCAATCATCATCTCTTGTATTAATTTTTGCAGGTGCGGACCACAATCCTATCGATTGATCTTTAAACTGCTTTACCAACAGTTCTTTATTAGTTTTTGTTGCAACATCAAATAACAGCACGTAATCAACCGGTGCTTCTTTTTCACCGGGCATGTGGTATTTGTATGATTCGAGCGTGGGACGAGGTTCAGCAACGCTATTTATTACCCAAAGTTCTTTTACATTTCTTTCATCCTGTTTGGCAACTGCAAAATGCTTTGAATCTGGTGACCATAAAATTCCCGCAGGCAATCGCTTCTTTTTGTTTTTTTCTTTGTCTACGTTGGTCTCGTTTTGCGAGAAACCAAAGCCGAAATCTTCAACTCCGTTTGTTGTTAATTTATTTTCAACAATAGTACTGTCATCTTCTTTTTGTAAGGCTTTTTCATAGTTTGCCTTATCCATCCAATACAAATTATAATTCTTAGCAAATACTATAGTTTGACCATCGGGAGAAACCGAAGCCCAACGCGGATTTCTTTTAGGCTTCTTGAAATCCGATAACTGAACAAGCTGATTCGTGTTCAAGTTATACTCAAAATAATAGACCTTTTTTTCTTTTACAGGAGGTGTTCCTTTTTTTGCCGTTGTATCTTTCTTTTCAACTTCCTCAGTACTCTTTACTTCGAACTGAATCCAGTTCTCATCTTTTATAAAACGCATACTGTCTATAGGTAAATGCTGATCATCGAAAGGATCTTTTACAATTTTCGTAAGTTCTGCAGCAAGCTTTGCATTATCGAACATTAATCTTTTCTCTCCTTTGGAAGGATCAACGATATACCATTTTTTTCCGGCTGGTGTTTCGTAAACATACCAGAAGCGATCTGATTGTTTAAGCCAGTGAGGATCTACCGAAGTAGAGAAAATCATCTTACCTAATTTTCTTGTAGTGTAGCGTGATGCTTGTTGATAGTTTGCTTTTTGGTTGCTGGTTGTTTGAGCAAAAGAAACTGTGCAAAATGTAAGAATTAATGCCAGCGGTAAAAATTTTCTCATGTAAATCTATGTTTTAGATAAGGGAAAGTAAGCCTGAAAAAATAAAAAACAGGTTTTTGATTTCACTTTATTTTTAGAAATCTTATTTACGGTAGTGAGTAGAAACCTTGTTGCTGAATTTGTAAAAACGACTTCGTAGCCGGATAGAGTTAATCTTTTAAGATTCTCCACTCTGGCGGGTAATAGTTATTGATCCTGTTTGGTAAAACCTTTATCCAGCCAAGATTTAACCCCTCATATTTAACCAACATCCATCCTTTAGCTGGTAATTCAATGTTCAGGTCTTTTCGTTTGATATAGCGAATAGCATTATCGTAATCAACATCTATAAACGGCAAGCTGCCTTTAACTACATGCGATAAAGCAAGCTCATGATGTGGAATAAAATCTTTGCCTTTTATGACTCCTGCAGCTACTCCCGATTTTCTTACGTTAAGCTTTTCCTGCACAAAAGCTATATCCTCTTTAAACTTCTTTGGATAAGCGATTATTGTTTCCTTCTGCTTCAGAAATTCTAACTCATTCATGTCTTCAAACCAGGGTTGAATGATTTCTATTTCACTTCGGGAAATGCTTTTCAACTCTTTTGCATCAAGATAAAAATCGTCTACATCATTAGGCTGTTTAAAACAAGCTATAAAAAAACCTTCCCCGTTCAATTTATCGGGGTAAAACCTATAGCCGGGAACCTTGTATTTTTCTGAGATGGTTTCAACAATTCTCCATTCAGAATCTATTTCAATAGTGAGAGGTTCAAGGTGCAGATTTTCCATAATCCAGTCACAAACATTTTCATTTTCCTCTTTACTGTAGCTGCATGTGCTATAAATCAAATAACCATCTTTTTTAAGAGAAGGTATTGCATCAGCTAAGATTCGTTGTTGCCTCATGCTGCACATTTCAACGTTAGCCTCACTCCATTCTTTGATTGCGTTTACATCTTTTCTAAATAAGCCACTACCACTGCATGGTGCATCAACTACCATTAAATCGAAGTATCCTTTTAGCTGCTGAAAATGACGCGGATCATTATGTGTTACAACAACATTACTGCTGCCCCATTTACTAAGGTTTTCTGCAAGAACGGTAACCCTTGATTTTATAACCTCATTCGAAATAATAAAACTCTTTGATAAGGCTGAAGCTAATAACGTACTCTTGCCTCCAGGCGCTGCACATAAGTCCAATACCTTCTTAGGAAAAGAATTTTGCTGATAAAGTTGTTTCAGGATATGATCTATAAACATGCTGCTTGCATCCTGAACATAATATGCGCCCGCATGAAATGAAGGATCGAAAGTAAATGATGGACGAGTAGTTAAATATTTGCCCGTTGAGCACCAGGAAACATTTCCTGCAATATTCAACATGGAATAGGAAGCAGATTTAAGAGGATTTAAACGGACGGAAGTAACTTGCTCACCTGATGCATGCACCTCCAAAAAAGATTCCTCATTGAAGCCACTAACATTTTTTAGTGACTCTATTAATTCTGTGGGAAGTGTTGGTAGGCTTTTCATTTATTACTGCAAAAATAAAACATAAGCATAGATGCCAGGAGTAACGAAAGATGAAAGAAGTGCGACGCAACGATGATGACAATTGATAGCAAGCCTGGTCACAAAATCTATAATTCTTTTATTTCGGCAACCAGTTTTTGTAGAACACCTTTTGCATCGCCAAATAACATCGAAGTTTTCGGTTGAAAGAAGAGTTGGTTTTCAATACCGGCGTACCCGGGCTTCATACTTCGTTTATTTACAATCACCATTTTCGCTTGTTCAACTTCGAGGATAGGCATACCGTAAATAGGTGATGCTGGATCTGTTTTGGCAGCGGGGTTAACAACATCATTAGCACCAAGGATTAGTACTACATCTGTATTTTTAAAATCATCATTAGCTTGCTCCATTTCTAATAGCTTCTCATAACTAACATCTGCTTCTGCCAATAATACATTCATGTGCCCGGGCATACGACCCGCAACGGGATGAATTGCATACGTAACCTGCACACCTTTATCGGCTAAAAGATTTTCAAGTTCATGGCAAACATGCTGCGCTTGCGCAACAGCCAAACCATAACCAGGAACAATAACAACTTTACTTGCATAGCTCATTACGACGGCGGCGTCATTGAGATTTATTTCTTTTGTATGCCCACCAAATGCACTTTCAGATGAAGATGCAGCAGTACTTCCGCCAAAAGAACCAAGCAATACATTCATCAGGCTTCGGTTCATTGCTTTGCACATAAGTATGGTAAGCAACGTTCCCGCTGCACCAACCAGTATACCACCGGTAAGCATAACCTGGTTGTTGTATAAAAAGCCACCGCATGCTGCTGCAACGCCTGTAAACGAGTTTAGTAACGAAATAACCACAGGCATATCTGCACCACCAATTGGCAGAACAAACATAACTCCATATACAAGTGCTAAAGCTATAATTCCGTAGAACAAATACACGTGTGTTTGCCAGAAGCCGGATCTTGCAAGTTGTCCACCTTCTGTTACTGCACTGAATGAAAACTCAGTTATACTCGCCGGAGTGATGTAGGAGAAGTAGACGATATATGCAACTAACGCAACTAATAAAATAAGGTTTACATATTGCTGACCTTTGAAGGAAAAGTCCTTCACTTTTCCATTTAATTTTCCCCATGCTATCATACTGCCCGCAAAGGAAACTGCACCAATTATCATTGCTAAAACAATAATGAAAATGTGCATGTGAGAAACATCAGCATGCTGAATATAAAACGCCGGTTGATCTCCACTTGCGGGATAATTAGCGGAAGTATCAATAATATGCATCCATTCGAGTACGGAAATAAACATGGCGCAGGCGCCGCCCATTCCATTAAACAAACTCACCATCTCGGGCATGGCAGTCATCTTTACCTTTTTTGCTGCAAGGGTACCAACAACGCCACCAATGATTAAACCTGCAAAAATCCAGAGATAATTGCCGAGGGGATTTCCTTCTTCATCACGATATAGAAAAATAGTTCCGAATATAGCGAGGCTCATACCTGCAGCTGCAATAAGATTACCTCTTCTTGCCGAATCAGGATGAGATAACATCTTTAAGCCAAGAATGAAAGTAACAGAAGCAATAAGGTATATTATCGTGAGGATATGAATGTCCATTACTTATTCTTCTTTTTTGATTTAAACATTTCAAGCATTCTGTCGGTTACTACAAAACCACCAACCACGTTAAGTGTTCCTAAGATAACTGCTAAGAGTCCTATTATTAATGCGGTATAATTATCAGGATCAACTCTACCCATTACGATTATGGCACCTATAATTACAACACCATGAATTGCATTCGCTCCGCTCATCAAGGGAGTATGTAATACGCTTGGAACTCGACCGATAACTTCGATGCCCACAAACACCATAAGTATAACAACGAAGATCATTTGTTGATTTTCTGAAATCCAGGTGAGAAAATTTTGCATAAGCCGGATATTGAAAATTAAATTACTGTAGTACTTAAAACTGATGCTATATCATTGACTTGTCTTTGAACCGAGCGTGGCAACGATGACGCTCAAAGCTCAAATGCTGGTAACATCTCTTCGACTCCATTCAGGATGAAACCAAACTCTTTACCCTTTCATTTACCACTTCACCGCTAAAGGTGATGCACGTTCCCTTTACCAAATCATCTTCCCAATTAAGGTTGATGTTGCCTTCTTTATTGATAATTAAATTCAAGAAATTTAGAATGTTCTTACCATACATTTTGCTTGCATCATAAGGCATCCCGGATGGCAAATTGCTGTTACCTAAAATTGTAACACCATTATGCGTTATAATTTCGTTGTTCTTTGTGAATGGCGTATTTCCACCGGTTGCTGATGCAAGGTCGACAATTAACGAGCCATGCTTCATGCTTTCAACCATAGTTTCAGTAATTAGTATCGGCGCCTTTTTACCTGGAATTTGAGCTGTTGTAATTACAACATCAGCCTTAGCAATTGCCTCAGCAATTTTCTGTTGCTGCTTTTGTTTGTAATCTTCAGATTGCTCAACCGCGTAACCACCAGCTGAGGATGCATCTGCTGCACCTTCCACTTCAACAAACTTAGCCCCAAGGCTCATCACCTCTTCTTTAACGGCTGGACGAGTATCAAAAACTTCAACAACTGCTCCAAGCCTACGTGCGGTTGCGATTGCTTGTAACCCTGCAACGCCTGCACCAAGAATTAAAACCTTAGCGGGAGCAATACTTCCCGCGGCAGTCATAAACATTGGAAAGTACCGTGGGAACATACTTGCAGCAACAAGCACAGCTCTGTAACCTGCAATGTTTGCCTGACTGCTCAGCACATCCATGCTTTGTGCACGGGTTGTACGTGGAATCATATCCATACTAAAAGTGGTAAAACCTTTAGCAGACCAATTGCTTATAGTTGAATAATTAAACAACGGCTGATAAACGCCTAATAAGATTGCACCTGGCTTAAGCTGCGATATATCTTCAGCAGTTAGTAGTTGATAACTTAACAGAATATCACTTTCCGATAGTACCTGCTGACGTTGTGCAATCTCAACTCCCTTTTGTTTATAAGCATCATCATTTGCAAATGCATTTGTACCTGCTCCAACCTCAGCCAGTATTTTGATGCTCTTTTTTACAAGCGTTTCTGCTTGTTCAGGAAGTAATGACACCCTGTTTTCTCCAGCTGGTTCTTTCAGTATGCCGATTGTCATTTTGTGGAGTTGATGCGGGTGAAATTATTTTGTTTTAAACAAACTGCAAAATTAAAACGGCACTGGCTAAAATCTTATAGTAAAGTGTTGTTGCACTTTTTGTTCTTTTCGAAAGAAAACGATTCCAATAAAGAACAGATCGATGGTTAGCGTGACAGAGGTATGAGCTTGAATCTCTTTCCACGCGTCTTCCATTTCTTTACTCCAGTGAATATCATCAAAAATGAGAATGGAGTTTTCATTAGCCTTTTCGAGTAGTTGATAAAAGTAGTTCAACGTGGGTTGCTTCCGATGGTTTCCATCAACAAAAGCGAAATCAACAACAGGTAATTTGTTTAATTGCTCCAACAGAGTTTCATCAAAGTTCCCATGAATTAAATGGATGTTGTTTAATGAAAGCTGCTCAAAGTTTTTCTTTGCTACTTCAGCTACTTGTGATGCTCCCTCAAAAGTATAAAGTGTGGCACTCTTATCACCTGAAGCTATATAAGAAGACGTAACACCTAAAGAAGTTCCTAATTCCATTATTGTTGCTGGTTTATAGTATTGAACCATTCTAAATAATAGCTGTCCAAATTTTTTAGGCTTTAAAGCAGATTTCGCTATGTCAGCTACTTTTCTTTTGTTTGATTTAAACACGGTTGAGCCTGCACCAAAATCTTCGATAGTAAGAACGTGTTGATCTTGTATTAAGTGTTTTCTTAGTTGTTCGATGTTACCATACGACTCGTATTGTTGCTCATCATTCAAAACACTTTTTACAAAGTTGAAAACAAAAGGAGAATGTATTCCGTGCCCTTTGCCGTTAGAGGCAGTGAGAAAATACTTTGAAAACTTTTGAGCTAGCTGTAAAGAAGAATACATGGGCTATAGAAACAAGGGTTATGAGTAAGAAGATAGAAGCATCAAAATTCATTTATTTCTTCTCCCATGTTTCAAATGTATAATCATATTCATGCTTCTCATCTTTATGGCAATCTTTCCGGAACTTTAGTTCCCACTTCTTCTCATCGATTGCAGGAAAATAAACATCACCCTCAAGATTTGAATGAACTCTGGTCAAGTAGATCCTATCTGCTTTTGGTAGTATTTCTTTAAATATCTCTGCACCACCAATAAAAAATATTTCGTTTGTCTCAGCATCTTTAGCAACAAACAAAGCATCTTTTATACTATCTGTTTTTATTGCTCCTTCGGCCTTCCAGTTCTTTTGCTTTGTCAACACGATGTTTATTCTTCCAGGTAAAGGTTGTTTGTTATTAAGCGATTCAAAAGTTTTACGACCCATGATAACAGGCATTCCCCATGTGGTATTCTTAAAAAACTTCATGTCGTTTGGCAACTTCCATGGAAGCTCGTTGTTTCTACCAATTACATTATTTGTAGATGCGGCTACTATAAGTGAGATTCTCATAAGTTCAAAGTTATGCTAAACCGCTACAGGTGCTTTTATCGGGGGATGAAATTGATAATTCTCTAAAGTAAAACCTTCATATTTAAAACCGAAAATATCTAATACTGCGGGATTAAGTTTCATTTGAGGGAGTGGGAAAAACTCTCTGCTTAGTTGAAGTTGCGCTTGCTCAACATGGTTGTTGTATAAGTGAACATCGCCAAATGTATGGACAAAATCACCGGCTTCTAAACCACAAACCTGTGCGATCATTAAAGTAAGCAAAGCATAAGATGCAATGTTGAAAGGAACACCAAGGAAAACATCAGCACTCCGTTGGTAAAGCTGGCAGCTTAACTTTCCATCAGCCACATAAAACTGGAAGAGGCAATGACATGGCATTAGTGCCATGTCAGGAAGTTCTGCAACATTCCATGCACTGATGATCATTCTCCTGCTATCTGGATTGGTTTTTATCTGCTTTATAACATCAGCAACCTGGTCTATTGCCGTACCGTTTCTACCTTGCCAGCTGCGCCATTGCTTACCATAAACAGGCCCCAGATCACCATTCTCATCCGCCCACTCGTTCCAGATGTTTACACCATTTTCATTTAAGTATTTAATGTTTGTATCTCCATTTAAAAACCAGAGCAACTCATGAATGATACTTTTTACATGGAGCTTTTTTGTGGTAACTAAAGGAAAACCCTTCTGCAGATCAAAACGCATCTGGTATCCAAAACAACTGGTTGTTCCGGTACCTGTTCTGTCTGTTTTAGAAGTTCCATTTTCTAATATATGTCTAAGAAGTTGATGATACTGTTGCATGCTGCAAATTACATCGCATCAGCCAACAATTACCAGTCGAAATGTATGTGGGGAGAAGGTGTGTATTAATCCTTTTTTTTACCTAAAAACTTTTGAAAAGCTATGTTAAGTCCAAGGCTACTTAAATTAGCTTCTATTGCTCCGAACCTACCATGAAAAGATGCTCCACCACCCCATGTACCGTATAACCCCAGACCGCTACTTTGCTCAGAAGTAGTAAATGTACCCGTAGGGTTTGAATACCGGCTGGTGTATTCTGAATAAACCAGTGGTAATCCTGCCTGTAAAAATACTTTCACGTTGTGTCTTTTCGTTATGTCAAAATAGTAGCGGGTAAACGGTGTAACTCCTAAATCGAAGGCTTTAGTTTTGTAGTTACTATAAGGATTATCCTTACCTGACGTGTTGGTATAAAGACCTAAGTGTACCATTCCTCCCATCATCCAGTTTTTTTCTATAAACCACCCCATGTTTGGCGATATAAGAATACCAGCCTCGGTTCCGACATCGTCTATACTTAACATTGTTTCAGATGCAAATAGATAGACGTAAGCTAATTGAACCTGAACTCCTGTCATTTTATTACCTCGTTCGGTATGTTCTATAACAGGGCGGGATTGAGAAAATCCGTTAGTCGATAAAAGAAGAAAAGCTGCCAAATAGATATTTCTCATAATGATTTTTTTTGATGACAATCTTCACCGGCGATTTATTGTTAAAGAATTACTAAATGGCCTTTCTTCTTTTCAATTCCCTTTCTATCAGTCCAAGCTCCCTTCCAGTCTGTCCGCTAACACTACTATTTTCCTGTGCTCTGCGCATAAGGTAAGGGATCACATCTTTTATAGGGCCGAAAGGCAGATATTTACTTACAGAAAAACCTTCCTTTGCCAGGTTAAAGGTTATGTTATCACTCATGCCATATAATTGCGAAAAATGAAGATGAGGATGATTGTGTGACAGTCCTTTCTCCTCCATTAATTGAGTAGCTAACAAATTGCTTTTTTCATTATGTGATGCAACTATAGTTGCGACTTCATCTATATTATCTATACAGTATTTTACAGCAGCATCATAGTCCCTGTCGCTGCTTTGTTTATCTGGCTGAATGGGGGATGCATAACTTAACGATGCAGCTCTTGTACGTTCTTTTTCCATATAGGCACCACGCACCAACTTAACTCCTAAAACAAATTTCTTCTCAGCTGCAATACGGTGTGAAAGATGGAGAAAATTTAGCCTGTCATGGCGATATAGTTGAATTGTATTATAAACGACCGCTCTTTCATGATTGAACTCCTCCATCATTTCCATTGTAAGCCTGTCAACA
>DASVST010000647.1:0-6446 GCA_036387965.1 Segetibacter sp.
CTTTGATATTGAAAAAAGAACCGGAACAACCTCCCCTTTACTGATGTCAGGAAAGGTGTTTGCCGAATATAAGAAACTGGAACCTCAGTCACCTTACTTATCTAAGTTGTCATCAAAGGATTATCCAGATAAGCCTTTTACAGGTAGCGGAGTATACGGAGGAGTCTTAATAGTTCCTGAAATATCTAAAATTAAAATTTAATCAGATGGCGCACTTGAAGTATGATGAACAACTCCAAAAGTTATTTGCTAACGTTAACGACTGGCTCAGGTTTGCCGAAGCAAAAAACTTTGGACTTCTCTCCTTGAATGCTGCAATTGTATTTGGCTTTACACAAACCAATTTTGCGGAAGGAAGCAGCATAGCAAAAGCAGGTTTTTACGTGTTTACCCCTTTTGCTGTTATTTCTTTTTTTATTACGCTCATTTCACTAATACCTATCCTTTCTGAAATTGAAAGAACGTCGAGAGTAAAAGAATGGATTACAAAAATATCTGCACTTTTTGGCAGGGAAAGGAAATTTGAAAATATCCATTATTATGGTTATCTAAAAGATATTGACGTAGCGGAATTTGAAAATAAATTTTTGTCAAAATCTGGATCAACTGATCCGTTTACGTTGTTCGAGTCGGAACTAGGAACCCAAATTCTTTATAATTCCAGAATAACCTGGTTGAAATATCAGCTATTTAAAATCGCTGCTTCTCTTTTTCTTTTAGGATTTCTAGCCTTTCTGATTTCTGTACCAATATTTGAAAATACAAAATGTGATACGGTGTGCTAGCTGATTATCTCTATTACTAAAGTCGAAACAATATGGATAGTCCAAGCTTCAAAGAAGATCACATCAGCCAAATTCCAGCCTTGCAGATGTTGCAAAAGTTAGGCTATATCTATTTAGGCCCTGCAGAAGCTGAGAAATTACGGGGAGGTAAAACAAGCAACGTTTTGTTAGATGATATCTTGCGCAAACAATTGAAAGAAATTAACTCAGAAAAAAGAATTAGCTCAACCAAAACAACTTACATCAGCGATGCGAATATAGAAAATGGCATAAGGGCATTGAAAGACTTGCCAATGAACGAAGGTTATATGATTGCCTGCGAAGCTTTATATAATCTAATCACCTTAGGCAAAGCTTTTGAACAAACATTTGACGGCGATAAAAAAAGCATAACACTTCAATATATAGACTGGAAAATTCCGGAGAACAATGTTTTTCATGTTACGGAGGAATATAGTGTAATCCGCAGTACCAGTAAAGAGCATTACCGCCCCGACTTGGTTTTGTTTGTTAATGGTATTCCGCTTTGCATTATAGAATGTAAGCGACCTGATATGAAAGAGCCATTAACACAAGCCATCAGCCAGCATCTGCGCAGCCAGCAGGAAGATGGAATTCGCTCTTTATATGTTTACTCCCAAATTAATTTAGCTCTTAGCTGCAACGAAGGATTATATGCTACCAACTCTACCCCTGAAAAGTTTTGGGCACATTGGGAAGAAAAGTTTTTAACTGATGCAGAACAAGCTGATTACAGGAGGAAGCTGCATGTTTTAAAAAATCAGCAATTAACCGTCAATCAAAAAGACAAATTGTTTGCAGATCGTTTCAGGTATGTAAGACAATATTTTGATGACTTGGAAACTAAAGACATATTGCCCACCGTGCAGGACGAATACCTATATGGTTTATGCAGTCCTGAAAGGCTAATGGATATTATTTTCAACTTCATCCTGTTCGACAATGGAGAGAAAAAGATTGCAAGGTATCAACAGTTCTTTGCTATAAAGAAAGCTATGAAACGCGTTATGCAGGTGGAAGATGGAAGAAGACAGGGTGGCGTAATATGGCACACACAGGGAAGCGGAAAATCGTTAACAATGGTTATGCTGGCTCAGGCAATTGCAATGGAGCCAACCATTCGTAATCCGAAGATTGTTTTGGTAACAGACAGAACGGACTTAGACCGACAGATATCTGATACATTTCGTAAGTGCGGGATGTTTGTTCAGAATGCATCAACAGGGCAGAAGTTAGTTGAGCTTTTAGAAAGTAAAAGCGACGCAGTAGTTACTACTATCATTAACAAGTTCGTTGCAGCAATCAAAAAGATAAAGGAGCCGCTCCCCAGTCAGGAGATCTTTGTTCTGGTAGATGAGGGTCATCGAACACAACATGGAACGTTTAACATTGAAATGCAAAAGACTTTACCTAATGCATGTTTTATTGCCATGACAGGTACACCTCTTTTCAAAAAAGATAAAAGCACAGCAGTAAAATTTGGGGGCATTATTGATGCCTATACAGTTGACCAGGCAGTTAAAGACAAAGCAGTTGTTCCTCTTTTATACGAAGGAAGGTTAGCAAGGCAAACGGTAAACGAAAGTCCGTTAGATACTTTCTTTGGAATGGTTTCAGAGCCGTTAACCGAGTACCAGAAAGCAGATTTTAAAAAGAAGTTTAGTAGGGCAGACCAGTTAAATGGTGCAGAGCAAAAGATATATGCTATAGCCTGGAATATAAGTTTGCACTTTCGTGATAACTGGCAGGGTAAAACTCCTTTTAAAGCACAACTTGTTTGTGATAAAAAAGTAAATGCCATCCGCTACAAAGAGTTCCTGGACGAAATAGGAATTGTTACCAGTGAGGTTCTGATTTCCCCTATTGATGAAAGAGAAGGTGAAGACAGCGCCTATGAAAAATCAAATGAGAAGGAAAATAAGTTCTGGAAAAAAATGATGGATGAACATGGGAATGCAAAGAGCTACGAAAAGAATATCATTAGTCGTTTTAAGAACCAGAAAGACCCAGAGATTATCATAGTCGTTGACAAATTACTTACCGGGTTCGATGAACCTAAGAATACAGTTTTATACCTAACCCGAAATTTACAGGGGCATAAACTGTTACAAGCAATTGCCAGGGTAAATCGGATTTATCCTGATAAAGAGTTTGGCTACATTATAGATTACTATGGCGTAATAGAAAACCTTGATGAGGCATTGGTATTGTATTCGTCTTTTGAAGACTTTGATGCAGATGATCTCGAAGGCAGTTTGATAAACATAAATGAAGAGATAAAAAAGCTTCCTCAAAAGCACTCTGAGCTATGGGATATATTCAAGACCATTTCAAATAAAAGAGATGCGGAAGCTTATCAAATTTTACTAAAGGATGAAGCAATCCGTGTAGTTTTCTATGATAAGCTGGCCGTATTTGCGAAGGCATTGAAACTCGCACTTTCATCAATAGAATTCCATAACAAAGCGGATGAAAAGATCATTAATCGTTATAAGGAAGATGTGGCTATGTTTCTTAAGCTCCGGCTAGCAGTTGTAGAACGTTATAGTGATGTGGTTGATTTTAAACAATACGAAGGACAAATTCAGAAACTTATAGACACCCATATCACTACCGAAAAGGTGGAAACAATTACAGAACTGGTAAACATCTTTGACAAAGAAAAATTTCAACAGGAAGTAGAAAATACTACAGGCAAAGCTGCAAAGGCAGACAAAATTGCAAGCAGAACTGCAAAACATATTTCTGAAAAGATGGAAGAAGACCCTGCTTTTTATAAGAAGTTTTCACAAATGCTTAAAGATGCCATCGAAGAATATGAACACAATAGGATTAATGAGGCTCAATTCTTAAATAAAGTTCAGCAGATAATGGACAATGTACTGGCACATACCGACAACGATATTCCTGAAGAATTGAGTGATAAAGATGTAGCAAGGGCTTTCTATGGCTTGAGTGTTGAAGCGTTGTCGGGCAAAGTTCAGGATGCAATCATCAGAAGAGAAATTGCTATCCAAACAGCTTTACATGTTGATGACCTTATAAAAGGTGCTGTTTTAGAGAACAATAAACCTATTATTGAGTGGCAACATAAAACAAATATCACAGGTAAGCTGGTTATAGAAATTGGCGACTACCTCATAGATGAAGTGAGAGACAAATATCACATGGCTCTGTCATTTAGCGAAATGGATGATATAGCAAACAAATACATTGCTGTTGCAAAAATCCGCTATAAGTAATGAAAGGTTATATACAGTTCGGTTCAAGAAAAATTACTTTCTTCCTGGACTGCTCAAATAGAAAGTCGCTGGGTATAACAGTTAATCCAGACTTAAGTGTTCTAGTAAAGGCACCACTCAATACAGAAATGAATAAGGTGAAGGAGAAGCTACATAAAAAAGCACCTTGGATTATTAAGCAGCAAAGCTTCTTCTTATCCTTTCATCCGAAAACTCCTGATAGAAAGTACCTTGCCGGAGAAACTCACTTGTTTTTGGGCAGACAGTATCGCTTAAAAATTTTGCAGTCAGCTGTTGAAGAAGTGAAGTTGAAAGGAGAGTTCATTGAAGTCTTTACAGCAGATAAAGCAAGAACAAAGTCATTGATAAAAGAGTGGTATTTAAATAATGCCAGAATTAAATTCTACCAGATCGCAAAACCCATTATAGAAAAGTTTGAGAAGCATAAAGTAAAACCTTCTTCTATCGTTCTCAGAGAAATGGCCACCCGGTGGGGTAGTTGTACACCTAATGGAAAAATTATACTTAACCCTGAATTAGTAAAAGCACCGAAAGGTTGTATCGAGTATGTCATCATTCATGAACTGTGTCACCTGGTACATCGAGACCACACTCAAAGATTCATCGACTTACAATCTAAGGAGATGCATGATTGGGAGAAATGGAAATCAAAGTTAGAAAAGTTGCTTGCATGAAGAATGGATTTACTAAATGCCAAGTCCTTCAATATTTTATCTGCCTTTGAAAGGAGCGTCGCAACGATGATCAATCGGAGAGACTTTAGCTGGTAACAAAAACTTTTCACCTTTACACGTGTTATCACCTGCAATAAAATCAAGTCCATTGCTGGTAATAGTGCCTACAACAGCAGTAATTTTAATACGAAACTGAGTTAATTCATGATGGTTCATCTTATCGACGGCACCTTCGAACTTTTCCGCCACTTCTATGGTCAACGCAGGTTTAATAAGGGGTAAGGACAAACCATATGGAGTCTTGGTTGGTGTACTAACGTAATCTTAGAAAAATAGAGCAAGGTGCAACTCACCCCAGGTTATTATCTGCCAATTAAAACTCCTCATAAGCTTAACCCTTCTTACCCATCGTCCGTTAATCTCCTCGACAACTTTTTCAAAATGCCGTACAAGATCATCTCATAAACAACATAACCAACAAAAATAAAGAAGCCGGGCTGAAGAGAACTGTTGTTAACCGGGGTGGAAGTAAGCGCACTGGTCTTTAAGTTTAAATTGGATAGCTGGCTTTGTAGTATGCTGTTGAGACCGATGTAAGTCATGATGAGACCTACAACCATTACATCGGCCATATCCCATTTGCGTGAAGAGAAAGTAAAGTACCTGACTACTTTGTTTTCTGCAATTTTTGGACTGGATAAAATATGAACACCAGCGGCAACCAGTTTAAAAACAGGAAAAATAATAACGAATAAAAGTATGATAATACCTGCCGCAACTGCATCTGCCCTGGGTTGATATATGAGTGTTCGTATAATATCTGAAATACTCTTGCTTTGGAAAAATAACACCTGGTTTTCGAATGCTACCCGTTGTTCTAAAAGCACAAGTTCGAGTGCGTTGATACGTGCATCTACCTCTATGATGGGAGCTGTTAGACCCACTGCCAAAAGAATAAAGGCAAATAACACCAATACAATAAATAGCACCGGCTGTAACTGTACCCGCTTTCTTGCAAACAAAAACAAGATAAGCGCCGCTAAAGCACAAGCAAGCATGGCATATGTATATTGGTAGGTTTTCTTTTGTATAGATAAAACCTGGCTGGTAATTGTTTTATTAAACTCATCTGTAACGGCAACATTGTATTTCTTAAACATTGAATCAGTAACTGCAACAATAGCTGATTCTGTGCTGTCGTAAATTTGTGCTTCAACTTTTTTAACCTTACTAACAACTATATTCTTTAGCGTTTTCTGGGTTTTCTGGTCTGTAGCCTTGGCAACAATAAGTTGTGCGAAAGAGGGTACCTGGGCGTGTAACTGATCACCCTTTACAATTCTGTTAAAAGCAAACTTTCTTAATTTACCTGCAATTGATTTTTGCGGCTTGTTGAATTGCTTTATTGTTTTATCTACCAGTGCGTGAAGCTGTGTTTCAACCTTTAGGTAGAGCTGCTTTTTCTGTTGCGGCGTGATGCTCAAGTTTGCAACTTTTGGATTTATAGCTCCCGCAATCTTGTCGCGCCATTCATCAATGGAGAATATGCCGAAGGTTATGTTATTTAAGGTGCTGTAATCTTCTTTTATTTGTTCCTGTTGCCGCGAAAGGGTATGAACATGGTAGCCGAAATATGTTGCGGCTGTCAGCAATACAGTCAACACAAGTATGAGTAGGATATAGAGAGCCTGAACTTTCTTTGC
>DASVST010000648.1:0-2040 GCA_036387965.1 Segetibacter sp.
GAAGTATCGTTCATCTTACCTTTTGCTTTGTTCTTAAAACCATAGCCCTTAACGTAGGCAACCTTATTGTTATCAATAATTCCCAAACACAGCCCCGATACTTCTGCTGTATCCATTAGTTTAAGAACTATCTTATCTACTGAAGCAGTGGTCACTGTTATCCCATCCGGTCTTTTTACGTGGCTTTGTTGTCCAAATGCAACATTAAGGACCAGCAGGAATACGTTGAAGAGTATGGCTTTTTTCATTTAGTATATTAATCTTGTTAAGTTAAGTATATTAATCGGGTGACGAGCAGAAGCTCAACTATCAGCATCGTTGTGTCACTCACTTGTACTTGTATAGCTTGACTAGTCCTAAAATAGGTATACAAGTTTTATTTGTAATATGTTTTAAATTAATAGTAAAAAGAGGCGCAGTCGACTTTCGCCATAAAACTAAGACTGCGCCTCTTTTTACTATTTTATTTTCTTTTTCTTCCAAAGCATTTTAAAGTCTCCTGTGTGTAAGTGAGCTGTCTCAGGTGTCAACATTCCTATACTTAAGTGTGGACGCCTGGTGTTATAAATTTCTATTGCTCTATCTACAGCCTGTGTTGCACTTTGCCAGTCTTTGTACCTTGGTTGTAATAGTTCTGTTTTCAATATTCCGTTTACTCTTTCAGCCATTGCATTTTCATAAGGGCTCCCATTTTCCGTCATGCTAATTACTGCCTTTTTCCTCTTTAGAATGGAGGTATATTCTTTTGAGCAGTATTGTACTCCCCGGTCTGAATGATGGATTAGACCACTGCCTACTTTATTATCCTTTAAAGCTTTTTTCAAGGCTTCTATCGTACCTTTTACCGAGTAATTGTCCGATAGATAGTGTCCTACTATTTTTCGGGAATAAGCATCAGTGATTAACGACAAATAACTGAAACCACTGCTCCCTTCAATGTAAGTTATATCACTTACCCAGATCCGGTTTGGTTCGGTTGGTTTTATGTCTTTTATCTGGTTAGGGTACTTTTTAAAAGAGTGAGTTGAATCTGTCGAGTAATGCTTGTAGCGTTTTCTCTTTACCAGCATATTGAACTCCCGCAGTAAATCCAACAGCCCATCGCGTCCTATTTTAATGTTATGCTTATCAAGATCCTCCTGAATCATACCTTGTATTTTTCGAACACTTAAACGAGGCTGCTCTTCCTTTATCTTACTTACCAGGCTTATCACTATTTCTGCTTCCTTTAATTGTTGGTTCTCTCTAACTTCTTTTTTATGCAATCCCATACGGGTAATACCAAGTTGCAGACAAACCTTTTCCTTTGATACTTTCCTTGTTTGTCTTATTTCAAGGGCCGCCTGGACTCGTACTTTTTTAGCAGGTCTATATTATAATCACGCTTTGCTATTTCAATCGTTTTTTCAAGAATAAGCGTCTTTAACTGCTCTTCCTCCAGTTGCTTTTGCAACGCCAGGTTCTCTTGTTTTAGCTCTTCCAGCGTTTTATCTAATTTCTCTTTCATTCCGGTAAACTTAGTAATCTTTTGGGGCTTAGCTTTTACAGGTTGCCCATTTCTAGCTATCCTTACCCATCGACTAATGATACCGGGATTGATTTTGAACTGTTTTCCAAGCATTGCATAGCTTTTATCACCCTTCAAATACTCCTTAATGATCTTTGATTTAAGCTTTAAATCATAAGGATCAGTCCCTTTGCGGACCAACCGAGGTTTGCCTTTTTTGAACACTTTTCCAAGAGCTTCTTTCATAATAGTTACAGTTTTCTGTTTTGAAACTTGTAAACTATTTCAGGACAAGACATATGATTTGTACGGTTGAAGTTTATAATTCTCCATCCCGACATACTACAGGCAGTATTTCCTGTCTAAGTTTGCCGAGAAAAGTAACTTGATGAAGAAAGGAACTATAGTACAAGTGTGCGACGCAACGATGATGAAGAGAGCAGCAAAAGCAGGGCTTAAAAAGAAATATAAAGAAACCTATGGTAGCACAGAATGGTTGAAGCGATCTCACAATCGCTTCAACCATATCAAAA
>DASVST010000649.1:0-2284 GCA_036387965.1 Segetibacter sp.
CAAAAACAGGAACTATGATTATCCAGGCGCCAGTTTGAGTCTGATAATGTCAGACATCTTTCCAACATTAAAAAAGGGTGAATTTTTAGACTTCTGGAAATTACGGGGTTCAATAGCCAGTACAGCAAGATTGAACGACCCGTACTCTAACCAATCTTTCTTTGTAAATAATAATAGTAGTTCAGTAGTAAATCCATCTTATACCTATGGCTTTACAGGAGCCAACCCGGATCTACGCCCTGAAAAGCAGAATACTTTTGAGATCGGAACTGAAATGCGGCTTCTTAAAAATGCCATAACCTTCGAAGCTGCTTATTATAATACCTTGTGTTTGGATCAGATTAGCCAGGGATACCGGGCAAGCTACGCAACAGGCTTCATCTTAAATACTGCAAATGCTTCATCGTTACGCAATGAAGGCATTGAGTTAACGCTTAACCTGAATCCTATAAAGAAGAAAAATTTTGATTGGAATATCAATTTTAATTTCAACCACATGTGGAGTACAGTGTTAACGTTGCCTGAATCAATTGGCATACTTAACGACTTTTACAACTCAGATACATATATTACAAATGTAAGAGGTGGATTGATAAGAGGACACTCTACTGGAACTATTACAGGAAATACATATCAAAGAAATAACGCAGGTCAAATCCTGATAAACCCTGCAAACGGAATTCCATTAAACACAGGAGCTACTAACCAATTAATTGGAGACAGGACCCCTGATTATACTTTGGGAACTCTCAACACTTTTAGGTATAAAAATTTCAGTCTTAACTTTTTGTGGGATTTGAAAGTGGGCGGTGACATTTATAACGGTACAGACAGATTCCTTACCGCCTTAGGAAAAAGTGGAAGAACATCAGATAGAATGACTCCCATCATTCTTGATGGTGTCTTAAATGATGGATTGCAAAATACAGCCAATCCTACCAAAAACAACATAGTTGTTATTCCATATTTCAACAATAACTACTATACAAGCTTACCTGATGAGGAGTATATCGAAAGGGATGTAAATTGGTTTAGATTAAGGGATGTTACACTTAATTACAGGTTACCCCAGTCGATCACAAATAGAGTTTTCAAAGGCTTTAAAGGTTTGAGCGTGTTTGTAACAGGTAATGATTTAGTGCTTTTTACTAACTATACAGGGGCTGATCCGGCTGTAAATGCTAATAACCCCGCCACGGGGGGTATAGGTGGCTATGGTCTGGATTACGGTAGCGCCCCTACACCCTTAAGTTTAAGCTTTGGATTACGTGCTAACTTCTAAAGCAATAAATGGTAAAATCTTTTTAAAAAAAATGTATGAAAAATAAATATTTAAAGTCAATCTTCTTTCTTGTAATCGTAAGCACGTTCTTTTTAGGTGCTTGCAAGAAAAAAATTGAAGAAGCATATCTTAATCCAAATGCCCAAACCATTCAACCCATTGAAAGTATTCTGCCCGGTGTAATCGGCGGCTTTACATGGTTTGCTTCCAATGCAGGTACTGCGTTTGGAGTCGTTACAGACGGGTCATTCATTGGCCGCTATATACAATATTTCGGTATTCGAGATAACGGTGACTCCTGGGGCCGGATGAGCCATTTAGGGGGTGCGGTAGATAACGGGGGCTCTGTATGGGGAGCTTTTTATTACGCTCACGGTCAAAATGTAAACCGGATTATTGAATGGGGAACAGAGCAACAAAAATGGGATTATGTTGGTGTTGCATGGGCAATAAGAGCATGGGGTTTATTAGAATTAACTAATGAATATGGGGAAGCACCTTTAAAACAGGCTTTCAATAGTAATCTCTCCCAGTTTCTTTATGATACGCAACCCGAGTTTTACGAAGAGTGTAGAGTCACCTGTCACAAGGCTTTAAGCTTCCTGAACAGAACTGATGGAAATGTAAGCCAACAAAATTTGGCGTTAGGTGATGCTTATTTCCTTGGAGGCGATGTAAACAAGTGGAAAAAGTTTGTTTATGGAGTATTGGCCCGTTCCTACATTAACTTAAGCAGTAAGGATATTTTTAAAACGAATAACTATGCAGATTCTGCTATCAAGTATGCCAATCTTTCAATTACAAATAACGACGATAACGCAACAGTTAAGGTTGCTGGCGGCCCAAGTTCTAACCTTAATAACTGGTGGGGACCTTTTAGGGCAAATGTGGGTACTTATAGACAAGGCGTATATATAGCAAATCTTATGTCAGGCGCTAATACGGTTGCCTTTACAAATGTGCCTGATCCCAGAAGGTGGTATATGCTAAGTGAAAACGCAA
>DASVST010000650.1:0-2572 GCA_036387965.1 Segetibacter sp.
GTTTAATGAGTCGACTCCATTATGCCATGAGCCTTTACCTTTTGGCAGAGGGATCCTTTCTGTGAGTTTACCTTGCTTTCCGATGATTTTTCCTGCCTTCGTAAACTCGATCATCATCTTCTCATTCAGATCAATGATCTCATTCAATGTCTCGCTGATACGACCGTTGATTCCATCATAGTCGCTGGTCATTCGGACAGAGAAATTACCGTTTTTGACTTCGGTAAGCACTTTCATAAGTGTCCTCTGGTAATTTATATCCGGGTTGCCAGAACCGTTTTTGGTGATTGGCTTTTTGAGGAGAGGTTTTTTTGATTTTGTAACTGTGGCAGATGGTATTGCTTTTTTCCCGTTTACTTTCCGCGCTACGGAAACGGAAGCTTCAGACGTTCCTTTACTTTGGGGCATAGGTGAATTTTATTATTTCAAAAGTAGTCGAATAAACTAAAAAGCAGGCCAAATTTTCATTCGCTGGAAAATAATTTGTAAAACGTTATTGAAACCTTGAAACAGCTCAAGATGTAGTGAATCGCCACTTCTATTTATTAATATTATGGTTAAAGAATGGTGGCCACAAGTTCGTTCTGGAGTGCCTATGAGCGGGTAAATGTTGGATACCTCAGACCAACCAATGATTTGCTTTTGAACTGAGCGTAGCAACGGTGGTGCCCAATGTACAAATGCCCGTAACAAAAAAGACTCCGCAGTAGTGCAGAGTCTTCAGGATCGATCAATAGGATATTAATTAATTCGAACCGTAATAATTTGTTGTTTACCACCTTTATTTTTAAGCATGAGTGTAAGGTTATAACCTTTGTCAGCATCAAGTAGTTTACCGGTGATGTACATGGTTCCACCCAACTCTCTTTGTGAGGTGAGATCGAAACCTGAAATGCTGTTTTCTTCAAAAAACGATTTCAATGCAAAACCTGCCTGGTTTTTACCTATGCTTTTTATCTCTTCCTTTTCGGGAAGTTTGAGATCTAAAATCTTGTCGAAATATGTTGCTACTTGTGCAGCATCTGCTGTTTTAAGTGCTTTAATAACATTAACTCCATCATTCTGGTTTTTAAATGATGAGGTTAAGGTGAAAACAGAGAAGCAAATCAAAAGTATGTAAAGTACTTTTTTCATAAAAAACTTAATTGGATGTGTGACTATTAGCGAAAAATATGCCAAAGTATGTTTAAAATCAATATAGTGTGTATTTCAACCTAAAATGTAGATAGTTCAAATTCTGTAGCTTTATCCAATGGAAAACAGGCGGGTATTATTACTAATTATGGACGGTTGGGGTCTCGGAAATGTAAAATCAAGTGACGCAATTCAAAATGCAAATACGCCATTTGTTTCTTCTTTGTATTCAAGGTTTCCAAACTCAACTTTGGTAACCTGCGGTGAAGCAGTGGGTTTGCCCGAAGGACAAATGGGCAACAGCGAAGTTGGACACCTAAACCTGGGAGCAGGCAGAGTAGTTTACCAGGAGTTGCAAAGGATAAACGTGGCGGTAACGGATCAGAGTTTATTTAGCAACAATGTATTGAGGGATACAATCAAAGCTGCTAAAGAAGATGGAAAACCCCTGCATATAATGGGCTTAGTGAGTGATGGCGGAGTTCATAGCCACATAAATCATTTAAAAGCAATTGTGTCGATGTGTGAAAACGAAGGATTAGAACAGGTTTTTATACATGCTTTTACTGATGGACGTGATACTGACCCGAAAGGCGGGATTTTCTATTTGAAGGAACTCCAGGATCATCTTGAACAGACTGTTGGAAAAATTGCTTCAATAAGCGGACGTTATTATGCCATGGATCGTGATAAGCGTTGGGAAAGAGTAAAGCTTGCTTATGATTGTATGGTGAAAGGTGAGGGCGTGAAAGCTGCAAATGTTCTTACTGCAATAGATCAATCTTATTCAACAGATATTACTGATGAGTTTATTATGCCAACCATTATAGTGGATGAGGAAAATAAACCAATAGGAACTATTAAAGAAGGTGATGTTTTGCTTTGCTTCAACTTTAGAACTGATCGTTGCAGGGAAATCTCGGAGGTACTAACGCAAAGGGACTTTCCTGATTTTGACATGCACAAACTGAATTTGTATTATACAACATTGACCGAGTATGATCAAAGCTTTAATAATGTTCGTGTGGTTTTTGAAACAGATAACCTAAACAATACCATCGGAGAAGTGTTGGCTGCAAATGGTAAAAAGCAGATTAGGATAGCAGAAACAGAAAAATACCCGCATGTTACTTTTTTCTTTAGTGGGGGAAGGGAGATTGCTTATGAAGGGGAGAGCAGAATAATGATTCCTTCACCTAAAGTTGCCACCTATGACTTGCAGCCCGAGATGAGCGCATACGGTATTACAGATGCTATTATTCCGGAGATTGAAAGTAAATCTGCAGATTTTATCTGCCTGAATTTTGCTAACGCTGACATGGTTGGGCATACCGGCGTTTTTGAAGCCGCAATAAAAGCTGTTGAAACGGTTGATAAATGTGTAGCAAGAATTGTAACTGCAGCTTTAGAAAATAATTACACGATTTTTTTAACTGCT
>DASVST010000651.1:0-1993 GCA_036387965.1 Segetibacter sp.
ATAGTCTTTCACGGGTGATCCGGACTTTTTTCATAATCTTCAGATCCATCACACCATCCTCTACAAGGGTATCCAAATCACCTTGGGTGGCGTTTTCAAACTTCTTGCTCCTTAGTCCCCATACTGAAATAATTCTCGTGAGAGCAACAATAATCCCGGCAATAATAAACGCCGGCAAAATACCATTGCTAGGAGAAAGAAGCGGAACACCGATAGCTGAAGATAATGCTACCAAAGCTGCAAGTTCAATCCTACTTACATTGGTGGCCATCCTTTTACCTAAAAAACGCATGGCGACTAATAATAGCACGTATACTAGAAATCCCCGAATTATGAGTTCAATGTAAAATTCAGGAGGCACTTGACCGAATATTATTCGTAGCCAATCGCCTAATTTTATTTCATCCGGTTTCATTAGGACTGGTTTAGTTGGTTTGTAAATATGCTTTCGTCCATTCAACAGCATTGCATAGTTCGCAAGTGCTCTGCTCATTCATATTGTGTTGAACATGGCCACAATTGCAACATGCCATCATATAATCAGCTACTTCATGTTGTACTATGGCTACCACAGGATCAGAAATTGGAAGTACTGGCAGACCAGGCTTTGTTTCTTCAGCTTCAAATACACTTAATATTCCACAAGCTTCCAGGTAAGCCCTTTCGACCTTGCCAAGGTTTTGAATTTTCTTCTCCCGTAGCATTGCAAATACCTGGTGCTTTGTTAAGCGTGCTTTCTCCAACTCTTCCAATACCAGCTGTCCGTCTTTTATTATGAGGCTCATTACACCTTGAGTTATATGCTCAACTTTTTCATTCTTAAACGCAAGGAGATTAATGCCACGTTGGAATATTAGAGCTACAGTAAGCGCTATAATACCGAATATTATTCCCCGGTCAGGCAACTGCATAACAGGTGATACAATTGCCCCAAGGGTTATCATTACCGCCAGCTCAACCAAAGTGATTTGACCCGTCATGCGTTTTCCCATCAGCCTTACAAGTAGTAATAGAATCACAAAAACCAGGATTGTACGTATTGCTACCTCTATCATAAATTCGGGAGGTGTTTGTCCAAACAACCATCGGTTAATGTCGCCAAAATGGATCTCTTCTTTTTTCATTTTTCAGCTTTGAGTGAAAAAGTATAGAAAATTTCAAGCCAAACATTACATTTATAAATAATATAATAGCAGTCCATGACGAGTGGTAGCTGGATGGCTTTTACTGTTGATTGTTGGGAAATAGTCAGGAACGATGTGGAATGGTGTGTACAGTTTACACCTTGCTACTGAAAGAATACAAACTAAGTCTGCAAAGAAGTTTTATTTAGAATTGTTTGAAGCAAAAGTGGCACGGTAATCGCTCATATGCAGAAATCTTATTATCTAATTATCGTGTCTACTTAGTGCTTTGAAATTTTTCTGCCATATAAGAATATCTGATTTTAATTTAGCCCGCACGACCTACGTGGTACAATACGATGGATCTTCTACTTTTTTATTAAGTCCCGTGAAAGGTGTAGCGATCAATTCGCCGGTTGATCCGGCAGGCTTTAAACTACACAAAACCTCTTCTAAGTGGATCGCCGAATACGAAGATTCTAAAACCCTGTCTGAAGAGATGCTTTCAGATATACAATCAAAACTACTGGTAAAATTAGAAGGGCAGAACTGGCTAAGCAGACGGCACTTTAATATCTAAAAAACATCCTTTGCAATGACATATTTTCCTGGAGGGAAATACTTGTGCTCATTTTAAAGTACTCATGAGTTTTTTTTCGTTAATGATCTCGTACGGGGAGGTGGAACCGGGAATTTTAGTTTTCGTAGCTCCTCATATATCTTTGCCCTACTGTGACCAACGGTATTAATTATTTTCCACGTAAGAGTTTCAGGAACACCATATTGAACATTCATATACTCCACTTCAGATTTTCTTTTTTCCGCAATCTGCCTCGCATATAATTCCTTTTTTGCTTTTGAATCGGCCA
>DASVST010000652.1:0-4242 GCA_036387965.1 Segetibacter sp.
CCAGGCCTTAATCGCCCCGAACACTGAACCCCGGGATTTAGGGAGACCAGGACACATTTTTCCGCTTAAAGCTAAAAAAGGTGGGGTATTAAGACGCACCGGCCATACAGAAGCTACTACTGATCTTGCACGACTTGCAGGTTTTGAGCCTGCAGGAGTTTTGGTAGAGATCATGAATGAAGATGGCACCATGGCCCGCTTGCCGCAGTTAGAAGAGATTGCAAAAAAGTTTGATCTTAAATTAATTTCAATAAAAGATCTAATTGAGTACAGGCTTAAGAAAGACTCGTTAATTGATGAAGTTGTAAGAGTGAATATGCCAACAAAGTGGGGCAGTTTTACATTGGTAGCTTTTAAAGAAAAAAGTACGAACAGCGAACACCTTGCCTTGATAAAAGGTGAGTGGTCTGCAGGCGACCCTGTACTTACAAGAGTTCACAGCAGTTGTTTTACAGGTGATATTTTAGGCAGCTTCAGGTGTGATTGTGGTGAGCAACTTCATAAAGCGATGCAGATGGTTGAGCAGGAAGGCAAAGGCGTAATACTATATATGAACCAGGAAGGCAGAGGAATTGGACTTGTAAATAAATTGAAAGCTTACAAACTGCAGGAAGAAGGGATGGATACTGTTGAAGCAAACATCCATTTAGGTTTTGGTATGGATGAAAGAGATTATGGAGTTGGTGCTCAAATTTTGAGACACCTTAATGTTACAAAACTGAAGCTAATGAGCAACAACCCAAAGAAACGTGCAGGATTAAAAGGTTATGGGTTGGAGATAGTTGACATTGTTCCCATACAAATTAAGTCGAACCCGCATAATGAGAAATATCTGCAAACAAAACGCGATAAGCTAGGGCACGAGATGTTGAATGATTTGCTGTAAAAGTTTTATGCAGCTAAATTATCTTTAACTACCACATTTCCAAGTACGTTCTGAAAAACCCTTTATAAGTAAGTTTTCTTGTCAATTAGATATTTCAAATTCTGTAGTTATGTTTCTTTTAAATTCAATTACTTCCGGTGAAATTTTAAAGCCACGACCACCGTACCCTTTGTTATATGTATTTAAGCTTTCGCCTGTTGAATAACCTTCACTCTCCGTGTTACTTAGATCATTTGAAATGAAAAGAAGTTTCCCAAGTTTAATGTTTGCCCTAGATGTCAACTTGTTTGCAGATTTCAAAGCATCGTCATATGCAAGTAGATCGGCTTCTCTCAATAGGCTGTCCGCTTTAGAATGATTAAATTGAATTTGAGCTATACTATTGATTTTGGTCTCAAGAAGTTTTCCTGTTAGTTCTGTAAATTTAGTAAGGTCATTCAATACAAAGTCAATTGTTTGTTCAGCTTTGTACCCCGTAAATTTATTAGAATTACCAACATATTCATAAGCCTTGTTTGCTGATATGCTACTGGTTTTAATATCAAAGTTTTTTCGTCCAAATTTCTCTAATATTAAAAGAACAGAATCAACCGTTTCTTGTGTTTGTCCAACAGCCTCCACCATTCTTGGTCTTGTAAATGCTACATTGATTGTGAGTATTACTAAATTAGGCATAACCCTGATTTTACCTTCACCGGAAACCCTGATTTTTTTAGGTTTGTCTTCAGTGGTACAGGAAAATAAAAAAATCAATATAATTAGGGGTGAATATTTCATTTATTAGTTTTTACTAAGTCTTTCAACATTTCAAGTCTTAAGATGCAGCACTAAACTACATTCCATAAATGACTTGGACGTTTTACATTGCTGATGCACGAGTACTATGTACAAATGCAAAGTAGATTAGACTCTTAAACTTTGCTCAAGAGGAGATAGATAGATCGGCTTATAAAATAAACACTTACTGCTTAAACACAATTGAAGAATCAGCTTTTGGTGCGGCAACTTCCTTTGGCTTGTTTCCAAAAAGCTTATCGAAATCGCGGCGGTAAGAAATACTTACTCCTTGCCTGTTGCGGCGACCTACTGCACCTTGAGTAATGTCGAGATTGTTTCTGCTAAAAACTACTGCTCTTAATTTTCTGTCCTTTGAAAGGATGATTTCTGCCGTGAAATCAGGTAGCCACTGCAGGTTTCCTAACTGCTGCGAGCCTGCTGAACTACTACCCATTCTAAAATCAATATCACCCCCAATGGTTATTATTACTTTATTATCGAACAAGCTTTTTCCTAATTTGAAATTTACCTGCTGCCTGTCAATATTATTTGTTGCCGTTACATTGCCTGCAAATAAACTTGAACTATTATAGAGTGAGGTACTTACATCAAACTGTAAACTCCTATCGCCGGTAATTTTATAAAGCAGGTTAGAAACAAGACTGTTTACCTGTTTAGCAATCATTTCTGAAAGTGTATTAACTCCTAAAGTAGCTATATTCGTTCCGATGTCTCTACCCTCACCATATGGAGCAAAAGATCCGAATACAATAAGGTAAGTTACCTGCTTAAGCATCTCGTTATCGTCTCTTTCAAGGGCACTTAAAAGCTTTATAAAACTCTCCTCATTCTTAACCTGTGCACCTGTTGGAAAATCTAACCTGAATTTTATTGTCGGCTTTTGAAGCTTGTCTGATAAGGTTGCATAAACGTATACATCACCATTGTAACCCTGAACAGCTCCTGATAAACCCTGGTTAGCAACAAGGTCTCCAAGCCTTACATTTTCAGCAACGTATAATGCTTCAATCTGGATATTAGCGTTGAAAGGATCACCATTCCATTCTATATAACTTCCTGCATCCTCTTTTAAGATAAATGGCTTTCTTATAAAAGATTGAAAGTTGAAATCGTAGCTTCCACTCTGAATTGAGTAGCGACCGTTGATGGTTAAAGCCTCATTCGTGCCTGCATGAATTCGTAGCCTTCCGTTTCCTTTTGCCTTAATAATATCTCCGGTTAACGGATCTAATATCACGTCAATTTGTGCAAGTGGGTTAGCAGTTAAGTCAAGATCAACAATAAGGTTTGTGGTGGCTGTTGCAGTCTGGTCAACCATTTCAGTTCCATATTGCTTGAACACAATGTAATCTGTTTTACCACTTTCTTTGGTATCGTTTGTCGGAATGTATATGTGTGAACTATCTGTTGGCTCTGCTGCAATGTACATTCGCATTTCTTCCTGCGGACCACTTAAACTTACAGTTGCTCTTCCAATTGCATTACCATAAAACTGAGGGTTATCATTTGCTTTGGTATCAATCAGCAACATGCGTTGCGAAGTGATATCAAAATCGTACCGAAGGTTCCTGAGGTTCTTTTGATAGAGTTTACCTGTCACTGTTCCAACGTTACCGAACTTATCTTTTATCTGAAATGAACCAAAGTTCATCATGTCATCAGAGAAGACAAAAAATGCAGTGTCGATTGTATAACGTACTTGTGTAAACTTAACGGTGAGTGCCCCATCACTTATGCCAACTCTTCCTAATAACTCGGGTCTTTTAGGATTACCAATTAAAGAAATGTTTCCTGTTGCAAAACCGGTTATATCTCCAAATACAGTTCCTAAAAATCGGTTTACAAGATCAATCTTAGTTCTACTAAGTTTGATGTTTGCTATCAAGGGGGAGCCAACCGAGTCTTTTAAGTTGTAAGATCCATCAGCAATAAAATTATACAGCTCATTGGGAGAACTTACATTGAAATTCACTCTTCCTACTGCACTGTTATATCCACCGGTTATTGAAACAACACCTACAGAATCATCATCAAACCGAAACTGTTCTGCTTTAAGATTTGCTTCAACCTGGAACTTTCCATAGAAATCTTTCAGTTGAATTTCACCGCCTAAGATACCCTCGAGCCTTGGAGTGGTCATGGCGAATGCGGCAAAATCACTGATGTTTATATTTCGAAGCCTTACAACCAGGTTACTTTTGTTGAACTCCTCATCGAAACTTGTTTCTAAAGCGATTTCCTGGTCACCTTGTGTAAACCTTACTTTATCGGCTGATACAAAATTCTTTCTTACTACTACCTCCCCTTCTTTCTCTAACACCCACCTCTTGTCGTTTATTACAAAGTCCGACGGTCTGAACTGCACCTTGACTCCATCTCGTAATGTATGGACATCAGCATTTAAATTTAGCTCGTTCAGCGTGTTAGTAGCCTTTGTTTTTATACTTACCTGTGATACATCTTTTTGAGAAATAATATTGATCTTTGTATTCGGAAATACAGCACTGTCGTTAATAGCAATTAAATCTATATCCCCATTTAACTGTAGATTATCAAAG
>DASVST010000653.1:0-2972 GCA_036387965.1 Segetibacter sp.
CTTTGATAACCTTTCGAAGTTAAAGGTTGCTGTTGTTGGCGATGTAATGCTCGACACCTATTGGTGGGGAAACGTTGAAAGAATTTCGCCTGAAGCTCCTGTGCCAATTGTTGCTTTAAAAAAAAGAGACTTCAGAGTTGGTGGTGCGGGTAACGTTGCTTTAAACACCGTAGCATTGAATGCATCAACTACATTATTTTCTATTATCGGAAATGATACAGAAGGCGAGCAGTTAATTCAACTGCTTAAAGAAGGAAATATCAATACTGATGACCTTATAAAGAGTACAGACAGGATCACTACAAGTAAAACCCGGGTAATGAGTCGTAATCAACAAATGATGCGACTCGACAGCGAAACAACAAAAGACATAACACAAGCTGAACAAGAAGAATTACTACAAAAGTTTACAACATATGTGGAAGCACAAAACCCTTCAGTAGTAATTCTCGAAGATTACAATAAAGGCATTTTATCGGAAACTGTAATTACTCAAATTCTTGCTATATGCAAGAGTAAAAACATCGTCACAACTGTTGATCCAAAGCGAAAAAATTTCTTTTCTTATAAAGGTGCAACGATCTTTAAGCCTAACCTTAAAGAAATAAAAGATGCTTTAAACATGGTTACTATAGATATTTCGCAACAAAGTTTAGAAAGTATTCACCAGCAACTAAATCAACATCTTCAACATAAAATATCTCTTATCACACTTTCTGAAAGTGGTATTTTTTATGGTGATGGAACATCTTCAACTATACTTCCCACGCATATTCGAAACATAGCAGACGTAAGCGGAGCTGGCGATACAGTTATCGCAGTTGCTTCATTAGTCTATGCAAGTACCAACGACATACACTTAGCAAGTTCAATAGCGAATATAGCCGGGGGATTGGTTTGCGAAGAGGTTGGCACAGTTTCTATAAGTAAAAAAGAGCTGATAGAGGAATGCAAAAAGCTGATTCAATAACCAGATAATCAGTAACACCTCGTCTTCGTTAAAAGAAGATAAACTAATTTTACCTGTATAATAGTTGCTTACGCATATGAAGAAATATACAATAGTTATCCATGGTGGTGCCGGAACAATAGTTAAGGAGGATATGACCCAGGAGCTTGAAGACGCTTATTTAAAGGCTTTGCAGGAAGCACTGGATGTTGGGTACAGTGTTTTAGAAGAAGGTGGTTCTGCTATCAACGCTGTTAAAGCTGCTGTTGTAAACATGGAAGATAATTTTCTGTTCAATGCGGGAAGAGGTTCAGTGTTTACAAAGAAGGGTGTGCAGGAGATGGACGCTGCAATAATGGATGGAAAGAATCTTGAAGCTGGTGCAATATCCGGAGTGAGAAATGTTAGAAATCCTATTGAGCTTGCAACCGAAGTAATGTTAAACAGCAACCATATTTTTTTAAGCGGAAAGGGAGCCAATGATTTCGCTATCAAGCAAGGCTTAAAATTAGAACCCGATGATTTTTTCTTTTCGCAATTCAGGTACGATCAATGGAAGGCAATGAGGGACTCTGACAACTATTCATTAGATCATACAAATCTTGATGTTGATGTACTGATGAAGGATAAAAAATTTGGAACGGTTGGAGCGGTAGCAGTAGATTCAAAAGGAAATATAGCTGCTGCAACAAGCACCGGAGGAATGACGAATAAAAAGTACGGACGTATTGGCGATACGCCGATAATAGGCGCTGGTACTTATGCAAACAATAAAACCTGTGCTATAAGTTGTACCGGCCATGGTGAAGTATTTATGCGGGCGGTAGCAGCGTATGATGTTCACGCTTTAATGGAATATAAAGGCGAGGATTTACAAAGAGCTTGCGAAACTGTAGTGCTTAAAAAACTGGTAGATATGAAAGGCGAAGGCGGGCTAATAGCGGTAGATGCAGAAGGAAATGCTGCTATGGTTTTCAATAGCGCTGGCATGTATCGCGGTGTACGTTCAAGCGATGGCAGAAATGAAGTATTTATTTACAAGTAAAATTTTTTACTTAGTAGGTGCCACAAGATTAACTAACATCCTTCAGTTTTTCCTGAGCGAAGTCGAAGGGTCGCATACATCAACTCAATAACTTTACTCATCATTTTAAATGAAAAAATTCGCTTTAATCGTAGCAGGAGGTTCCGGACAGCGAATGGGGGCTGCATTACCAAAACAGTTTTTATTATTACAGAACAAACCACTGCTTTGTTATTCTATTGAAGCATTCATACAGGCCTTTGATGATCATAAAATTATTTTAGTTCTTCCGCCTGAGCATCTAACTAAAGGAGAAGAAATCATCAGTCAATACCAGTATCAAAAAGTTATATTAACCGCCGGAGGTGAGACAAGATTCCACTCAGTTCAAAATGGTTTAAGAGCAGTTACAGAACCTTCAATAATCTTTGTACACGATGGAGTACGATGTATGGTTACAACAGGACTAATACGTCGTTGTTACAAACAGGCACTCGAAAAAGGCAGTGCCATTCCTGCCGTTGCTGCTACGGATTCGATTCGAATTGATGAAGGTTCAACACATCACATTATTGACAGAAATAAGGTACGTATCATTCAAACACCTCAAACGTTTCGTTCAGAGATTTTAGTTCCTGCTTATGAGCAAGAATACCAGTCATCGTTTACCGATGAAGCAGGTGTAGTTGAGTCTTCAGGACAAGAGGTTTTTTTAATAGAAGGTGAATATGACAATCTGAAAATCACCCGTCCAATTGATATATTTCTTGCAGAGAAGATATTAGAAAGCAGGTGAACTTCTCTTTAGGGACTTGATTGGCCAAGGCAGTTTATTATTAACCAACACTGGGTAATATTCAATTTCCTTTGCTCCAAACTGCTCATAAAATTTTGCGAACCTCGGGTAATCAGATCCTTCAAAATCCATCACCAATTCGGACGATGAGAACTTTTTAATGACATAGTCCTTTAATAAATGGGTAGCGCCGTTTTCAAGAC
>DASVST010000654.1:0-14139 GCA_036387965.1 Segetibacter sp.
CTTGCTCTTATATTTTCTCCTAATGTTGAATTGTTTTCGAAGTCTTTGCCCGTGCGTTCAGTAACAAAATCAGTAGAGTTTACGTTTAATAAGTTCTTGAACGAAATCTTATGGTTTGCTCCCAAGGATAACGTAACATTACCCAATGCGCCCCAAAGAACCTCCTGATTATATTTGTTGTTGTTGTAGTCAAAATTTACGCTTGCTATGTTATTCTGAATGGAATAGATCCGGTTTTGAAACTCTGTTCGCTTTATTGATTGGTTGTAGTTTACTGCGAATATTGCACCCAGCTTATTTGTTCTTCCAACGTTTTTATTAAAGCCTCCGCTTAGTTGCAAGCTTTTGTTTAATACAGGAAAATAGTTGGAAGAGTTCTTTTGTGAAGACCAAATGTTTTGAAAATCTTTACCGAGTGTTGTCTTCTTTGTTTGATCAAGTTGAGCAAAGGTGTTCTTCAGTGGTATGTTTGATGGTATCACTCTTGTGCCATCATCAAAACCTAACCAGTCAAGCTTGCCGCCCTGGTAAGTATAAAAATCATGACCGAAAGTTTGTGTATTAAATCCTGTTCCTACCTGGACGTTTAAAAAGTTAGAAGCAGGAACATCTTTCGTGTTTACCTGTACAAGTCCGCCCGCCCACTCACCACTTAACTCAGGAATAAATGATTTATTGATAATGATATTATCGATAATTGCCGAAGGAAAGATGTCAAACGAAAATGTTTTCCTATCAGGCTCGGTACTGCTCAATAAGATGCCATTCAGCATTGCCTGGTTATAGCGGTCGCTTAGCCCTCTTACCACTAAATATTTTCCTTCCTGAATAGAAGTACCGGGTATTCTTTTTAATACTTCACCGGTGTTTTTGTCGGGTGATCTTCTTATTGCTTCAGCAGAAATAACCTGCGAAACAGTGCTTGTATTCTTTTGAAATGCTATCACGGAGTTGGTGCTTTCCCTTTTTGCCGAAGTTGATCTAACAGTAACACCTTCGAGGCTCCTGTTTGCATCTTCCAATATTATAATTAACTCTTCCGGCGAAGCCGAAACTTCTAATGTTTTGCTTTGAAAGTTTACTGCTGATAATGTAATTGTAGCTTTTGCACTCTCAACAACATTTAAAGTGAACCTTCCATCCACATCCGTCGATGTACCTTTGGAAGAACCGAGTACAGAAATTGACACTCCTGCCAAAGGCTCATTTTTAGAATTCAACACTTTTCCTGAAATGCGGGAAAAGTTCTGGGCCAAAGTTTGAGCAACAAAAAGTAAACAGAGAATTGCAGCTAATGTGTAGGATATTTTCACCTTGATGAGATTGATGAGGCAAAAGTATCAGGGCAATGTTACCACTGTGTTAAGCAAGTGTTACCAAAATATGATCAATGCTTGGAAAACCTGCGGTATAATTATTTAGTATGTTAAGGAATTATGATCAATTAACTATTCTATTGATTATTATATCATAACGCTAAATTTGCAAAAATCTTTACTATGGGACTCAATACGTTCGGCAGAATGTTTATGCCAAAAAACACTACTTTCTACGACCTGTTCGAAAGCGTAGCTGTTACCGTTAACAAGATGGGAACTATTCTTAAGCAACTGGTTAACGAACCCGACTACGATAAAAGAGCCTCCTTAACTACACAGCTAGAGGATCTTGAGCATGTAAATGACGATCAAACCCATAAAATATTTACTGAATTGGGTCGCAACTTCATCACTCCATTCGATCGCGAAGATATTCATACCCTGGCTTCATCGCTTGATGATATAGCAGATTACATTTATGCGTCTGCAAAAAAAATCAACTTCTACCGCGTTAATCCTAACGACTTCGGCATACAAAAAATGGCTGAATTGGTAGAGCAGGCAACTGTGCAAATCGTGGTAGTTGTAAAGGAATTAAGGAACATGAAGGATGTGAGGAAAATAACAGAAGCACTGGTTAAAGTAAATAGCATTGAGAACCAGGCTGACGATATTTTCGATTTGAGCATTGAAAAGCTATTCAACAACGAGAATGACTTTAAAGAAGTAATTAAGAAAAGAGAGATTTACCAGGTGTTGGAAATCGCTACCGATAAGTGTGAAGATGCAGCAAATGTGATTGAGTCTATAATGATCAAGTACGCTTAATTACTTACTTAAAACTTAAAAACAAAGCATGTTCACTTTATTAGTAGTTGTTATTGCTTTAGCACTAATTTTCGATTATATAAACGGGTTTCACGATGCTGCCAATTCAATTGCGACTGTTGTTTCCACCAAGGTTCTTACTCCATTACAAGCTGTAATTTGGGCAGCGGTTTTCAACTTCGCAGCTTACTTTATTTTTAAAGATCATGGTGTTGCAAATACGGTTGCCAAAACGGTAAAGCCTGAAGTAGTTGAAGGTTTATTGATGATGAAAGTTGTCTTCTCAGGCTTGGTAGCTGCAATCATCTGGAATCTTTTTACCTGGTGGTTTGGTATTCCTTCTTCATCTTCTCACACCCTGATTGGTGGTTTTGCGGGAGCAGGTGTTGCCGCTGCCGGATTAGGTGCGGTTAACTTGTCGAAGTATCCAAACATCTTTCACACTGCTGGGTTTATTTTTATAGCACCTCTCGTCGGGTTGATCATAGCATTTCTTATATCACTATGGTTTATTTACTCCTTTAAAAAGGGGATGCTGCCCCGAATTCTATCTATCGCTATTTTATTACTTGTCGGATGGTTCTTATCGGCCCAACTTGAGTTTGACAGGGAGACATTGGCTAAGAATACCGATTATGAATCGTATCTCGGACAAGTAATTTTCTATTCAAAAAACTTTAAATGGATTCTGCTTGGGTTTATAGTAACTGTAATGGCAGTATTCACATTTTGGATTAACCAGTTGAATGCTGCTAAAGGCAACGTATGGTTTAAAAGGTTGCAATTAGTGTCGTCAGCAGCTTTTAGTATCGGTCATGGCGGTAATGATGCACAAAAGGTTATGGGTATTATTATGGCTGCTTTAGTTGCATATGATCCGACAAGATATAGCCTTGATCATATGGTTGGGTGGGTGCCGTTAACCTGTTATACCGCGATTGCGTTAGGAACAATGAGCGGTGGATGGAAGATCATCAAAACAATGGGAACACGTATTACTAAGGTATCGCCTTTTGAGGGTGTTGCTGCTGAAACTGCGGGTGCAATTACATTGTTTATTTCCGAAGGATTAAAAATTCCGGTGAGTACAACACATACTATCACAGGCGCTATTATAGGTGTTGGTGCTACTAAACGCTTGTCCGCTGTAAGATGGGGTGTAACAGTTAACCTGCTTTGGGCATGGATACTTACCATACCGGTAAGTGCTCTCTTAGCGGCAGGAGTTTTTTATATCTTCAATCTTCTGTATTGATAAGTTTGTAACTAACTTATGCATGTATTTACTTTATTTTGTGTTTGAATAATTAATACGTTTTTATGTCTAAAATATTGGTTACAGGTGGATGTGGCTATATAGGATCTCACACAATTGTTGATTTAATAGAAAATGGTTTTGATGTAATATCTGTTGATGACAACTCACGTTCAACACAATATTTGCTTGATGGTATAGAAAAGATCACAGGTAAGAAGGTAAAGAATTACAAAGTAGACCTTAAAGACTATAATGATACCAGGGCTGTTTTCCAGGAGAATGAAGATATCACCGGCATCATTCATTTTGCTGCTTATAAAGCAGTAGGTGAATCTGTAGAAGAGCCATTGATGTATTTTGAGAATAACATGTTTTCCCTTATCAATCTATTAAAATGTGTTGATGAATTCAACATTGCACATTTTGTTTTTTCTTCATCGTGTACCGTTTACGGAAGCCCTGATTCCATACCTGTGACCGAACAGACTCCTATAAAAAAAGCTGAGTCACCTTACGGAGCAACCAAGCAAATGGGTGAAGAAATAGTTGACAGTGTTGTTAAAACCGGCGACTGTAAAGCAATCCTACTCAGATATTTTAATCCTGTTGGGGCACATCCTTCGGTATTGATAGGCGAACTCCCGCTAGGTAAACCTGCTAATCTTGTTCCAGCAATCACACAAACTGCAATTGGTAAAATTCCGGAGATGCAGGTTTGGGGAACAGATTATGATACACGTGATGGAAGCTGCATTCGGGATTATATTCATGTTTCTGATATTGCTCATGCACATACTTTGGCCTTGCAATATTTGCTTGGAAATAAAAACCAATCGCAGTGCGACATCTTTAACCTGGGCACAGGAAACGGCGTATCAGTTCTTGAAGCTATTAAAGCTTTCGAAGAAGTAAGTGGCCAAAAACTGAATTATAAATTAGGGCCAAGAAGACCTGGAGACGTAGTTGCTATATACGCAAACAACGACTTTGCACGCACATCTTTAGGCTGGGAAATACGATACGACCTCAACGAAATGATGCGAACGGCATGGGCATGGGAGCAAAAAGTAAAAGAAGATGAGAAGATTATTAAGAGCCAGCAGTTTGTATATAATTAAATCGAGCTTGTGCCTATAACAACTGTATAATTAATTGAGTTTCTCCATCTCAATATAGAAGTTTATCTCCTTCCATTTCCTTTACTTTGCAACAATTTATTGCAAATGCTAAAAGACATACAAGTTCAAAACGAACAGGAAACACGCGGCGGTTTTGGTGATGGTATTTACGAAGCAGCCAAACAGAATCCTGACATCATTGCACTTACTGCTGACCTTGCCGGCTCGATGAAGCTAAATAAATTCATGAAGGATTTTCCTGAAAGATTTATTCAATGTGGTATCGCTGAAGCAAACATGATAGGCATCGCCGCTGGTCTAACTATAGGTGGTAAGATTCCTTATACCACAACATTTGCAAATTTTAGTACAGGAAGAGTTTACGATCAGATACGCCAAAGTGTAGCCTATAGCAACAAGAATGTAAAGATCTGTGCAAGCCATGCAGGTCTTACGCTTGGTGAAGATGGGGCTACGCACCAGATTTTAGAAGATATTGGATTAATGAAAATGCTCCCTGGTATGACTGTAATTGTTCCTTGCGATTACAATCAAACCAAAAAAGCAACAATGGCAATTGCAGATTATGACGGACCGGTTTACTTAAGATTTGGCAGACCAAAATGGCCAAATTTTACTGCTGAAGACGGTTCTGACTTCGTTATTGGCAAAGCACAGGTGTTTAGTGAGGGAACTGATGTTTCAATATTTGCTTGTGGTCATCTTGTATGGAAAGCAATTGAGGCAGGAAGAATTTTGGAAGAGAGAGGATTAAGTGTCGAGATAATAAACATTCATACTATAAAACCATTAGATACCGAAGCGATTATAAAGAGCATCACTAAAACAAGGTGTGCGGTTACCTGCGAAGAACATAATATAATTGGCGGTTTGGGAGATAGCATAGCACAAGTAGCAGCAAGAAATCTTCCTATCCCGATAGAATACATTGGCACCAACGACACTTTTGGTGAGAGTGGAAAACCAATGGAGCTTCTGAAAAAATATGGATTAGATACACCGAACATTGTTGATGCGGTCGAGAAAGTTGTCAAAAGAAAATAATCCAAAAGAATGTTAAGCATGAAGCTATTCTAAATGAATAGCTTTTTTTGTTTTAAACCCATCTCACTTTATCTCATCAATATTACCGAAAGTGTATTTTTACCGAAATCACACTCCATGAACCAGGATGACCGGGAATTGCTTTTACAATTTAAAGAGGAGCAAACAAAGGAAAGAGCGTTTACTTCTATTATTAAAAAATACCAGGAAAAGCTTTATTGGCACATCCGCAGGATGGTTGTTACACATGATGATGCAAACGATGTTTTGCAAAACATGTTTATAAAAGTGTGGAATGGGTTAGGAAATTTTAGAGAGGATAGTCAACTATATACATGGCTTTATCGAATTGCTACTAACGAAAGTTTAACCTTCCTGGAGCAGCAGAAAAAACGCAGTATTACCAGTTTTGAAGATGTAGAAAGCGGACTAAGTAATAAAATACGTGCAGACGAGGGATTTGATGCAAACAAGTTAGAATGGAAATTACAACTCGCTATTCAACAACTACCTGAAAAACAACGTGCTGTTTTTACCTTGAGATACTATGATGAGATGCCTTATGAAGAGATGAGCAGGGTGCTTGAAACGAGTGAGGGAGCTCTAAAAGCAAGTTATCATCATGCAGCAAAAAAGATAGAAGATTACATATTGAACCATTAAACTTTTGGCTTGGAAAAAAGTCATAGAACCGACCATGGAAAATACTGACATCATACTAAAGGAATTAAAAGAACTAAGCCCGGCCGTTGCTAATATAAACCGAAGAAACGTTTATTCTGTTCCATCCCGATATTTTTTGAATTTGGCTGAACATCTTTTAGCTTATGTGAAGGAACATTCAGACAAATCTACTTTAGGTGCATCTGACATGCCTTTTAAAGTTCCTGATTTATATTTTGATGGTCTCTCTATAGAGATCTTAAAGAAAGTGAAGCAGCAGCATTCAACACAAAATGAAGTGGAAAGAGAATTAGCCGAGATTGCACCATTGCTTAATACTATATCCAAACATTCTACCTATAAAGTTCCCGTGGAATATTTTGAAAACCTCGAAGTTCGTAAGGATGGGAGCAAGGCAAAGGTTGTTTCTATGGGCAAAAGCAACCGTTTTGTACGATATGCGGCAGCAGCAGCAATAACAGGATTAGTAGCAATTGGAGGTCTTTTTTATGCAAACAATGATAGTTCCGATAATTCAGCCCCAAAGTTCAGTCAACAGCAGGTAAAGCAGTTAAGTGATGAGGAGATTGTTAACTATTTGAATAGTGATCCTGCTGCAATGGATGTTACCATCATTAATAATGACCAGGAAAAAGAAATAATAAATCATACAAAAGAACTTACCGACGAAGAGATCTTGAAATTTTTAGAGGAGAACGGAGAGCCGGTTGAAACTGAAGATCAAGAGGGATAAAACAAAATATATGAAAAAAATCTTACTGTTACTTTCTATTTTTGTTAACATTTGTTACATTTGTTCTGCACAGCAGGGAGTACAACGGAATAGAGCCGAGGCAATACAGGCAACTTATTTTACAAATGAGTTAAAATTATCTCCTGATGAAGCCAACAAATTCTGGCCTGTATATAACAGCTATAAAGAAGAGATAAGAAGAGCACGGCTGGAAAAAAGAGATGATGAACTTGCATTTGAAGAGCGGGTTCTGGGCATCAGAAAGAAATACAAACCTGAATTTAAAAGGGTTTTAAATAACGATCAAAGGGCAAATAAGGTTTTTCAGGCTGATAAAAACTTCAGAGAAATTCTTAGGAAAGAATTGCAAAACAGGCGCAGAGATAATCAACCATCAAAGCAAAACAGCAGAAGAACTTAATGATCCACGCGATTAAACTTGGTGTTTTTCATAGGTTAGCAACGGCCGGCTCTTTTTAGGGCGGGCCTTCTTTTTAACCGCAGATTTCCAGGATTAAAAGGATTTCGCTGAAGATGACCATACAGGCTGTTTTATATCATGATAAAATAAAAACGTCCAGTTATTTTTTTGTCCATCTTCCCACCACTCTTTTCTTAACTCCATGCATTTTCTTCCATCGTAATCATACTTGGCAATAAACTTACTTTTCATTTGCTGTATTTGCGGAGCAACATCGCCGCCGAAAAATATTTTTTGCCCATCTTTTTCAATCCAAAATACCTGGTGAAACGGGGAATGAGCGCCTGAGACTTTATATTCAATATAGCCGTCAATAATTCCATCTCCATTTAAAATCTCAACATTAGCGTTATTGGAAAGCAATTCAAATTCTTCCGGCACAAAAGATGGAAAGCCCGTTTTTAGTGCATAGTTCAACTCATTTTGTTGAACATAATAGGTAGCATCCGGAAAAGAAAGTTCATATTGCCCTAAACTATTTTTTCTGGTTATACCTCCAGCATGATCTTTATGCAAATGACTCATCAATACCTTGGTAACAGAGGAAGGATCAATGCCAGCATTTTTTAAATTATTATGTATCTGCATTTCGCCTTCTATTTCAAATCCAAGCCCGGTATCAATCAACAATACATCTCTAGGGGTAACAATAGCAAATGGCTGAACCTCTACTAATAAACTTCCTGTTGTTCTCTCCTGCAGCTTATCTGTATCATTATTAAAAGGCACAAATACTTTGGTTTTATCAATAGTAAAAGAGCCTTCAGAAAGCGGGAAAATCCTCATACCCCTAACCCCTAAAGGGGAATTTTCAACCATGATTACAATTGATTAAAGTAAATAAAACGCAAAGATAGCAGGCTTGCCTTTATCCTCTTTTAAACCCTCGCTGTAGGAAGGATTTAGGAGGGCGCTTACCTCAACACCATTTGCCGGTCAGCATCTAACCTTAGAAGAATAAATAAAAGTATGGTAAAAGTAAACAACGATGATCCGCCATAACTGATTAATGGCAGTGGTATACCAATTACAGGTGCAAGCCCGACTGTCATACCAATATTGATAGTTATGTGGAAAAAGAAAATACTCGCAACACCATAAGCATATACCCTGCTGAAAGTACTTCGCTGCCGCTCTGCCATTATAACCATTCTAAAAAGCAATACAGCATACAGACCCAAAAAGATCAAACTTCCTATAAAACCAAATCCTTCTCCTATCGTACAAAATATAAAATCTGTACGCTGTTCAGGTACAAAGTCGTAACGTGTTTGTGTTCCCTTTAAATAACCTTTGCCGGTAAACCCGCCTGAGCCAATGGCAATTTTGGATTGAATAACATTGTACTCACTCATGTTTTGTGTCTGCCCCCGGTTATTGGCTTTTTGCTTTTCAAGTTCAGCTCTTTCCTCGGGATCCTGAGGTATATAAGGCTTACCAACAAGACTATAAATCCTATCGCGCTGGTAAGGTTTCATTGCTTTATTTATTGCAAATGGAACTGCAAAAGCGGAGATAAAACATGCTATTACCCAGGAACCTATTATCATCCAAAGTAGTAAAGGTTTTCGCCTGAACTGATTTCGTGTAGCATAAATCACAAGACCAGCTATTATAGCGAAAGTTATTAATAATGTTGAGGGTGATAGGAGTAGTGACAATATTAATAAAACACCTAACGATGCGCCGGCAATCAGGATAAATGGCGGTAAGCCCTCGCGATACATAACTAAAAACAGTGCAAAGTAAACAAGTGCTAAACCTGTTTCGTTTTGTGCAACTGTGATTATTGCAGGTGCTAAGGCTATTGCTGCACCAATAAGCTGAGATTTTGTTTTACTAAAATCGGTTTCCTGGCGGCTAATATATTTTGCAAGCGCAAGACATGTAAAAACTTTACTTAACTCTGATGGCTGCAACCGGAAGCCTCCAATTACAAGCCAGGATTTTGAACCCTTAACTTCTGTACCAATAATTAATGCAAGAATACAAAGCAGGATACCAAAAACATACAAAAGATTAGCAGTAGCAGTAAAAAATTTACTATCGGTCAATAAAATAAAGGTTGCTAAAACTGCACATACGCCAATCCACAACACTTGCTTACCATAATCTTTAGATTGGCTTAAAATAGGCTGAAAAATGTTCTCTCCCTCTTTATATTCATTAGCAAAAATCATAAGAAGACCAATGAGTACAAGAATTATATATATCCATACCATGCTCCACTCAATTCCCTTCGATATAGAATTTTGACTCCTCATGGTTTAATACTGTCTCTCTTGTTTTTATTGTCCGTAGGGTTAAGCATTGGTGATTTTTTGTTTTGAATTGTATCACCATTATCCTTACGGTTTGGTTCTGCTTCAGGATCGAATGTTACTTTTCTCTCCTGCACTTTTGGAGCTTCTGCAGGTGCATGTACATCCACTTCTTTTGTAATCTTTGCAAGTTTTGCCTGCTTTAATGAATCCTTTACATAATACCAGTGCTTAATGGCTGCAGGAATAAGGTCTGCTTTTGATATTCTTTCTACTTCGGGTTGCCTCCTTGCTGATATCGTATCGTGTAAGTATTTTTCCATCATAAGAGAAGCTATTGGAGCCGCCCAAGTAGAACCATAGCCCGAATTTTCAACAACAACTGCAATAGCGATCGTTGGGTTTTGGCGTGGTGCGAATGCAACAAATAAAGAGTGATTTTTACCATGGGGATTTTGAGCTGTTCCTGTTTTACCACAAACATCAACTCCTTCGATCATGGCGTTGCGGGCAGTACCGCTGGTGATAACATCCTGCATACCAAGTTGTACAACCTGGTAAGAGGAATCGGCAATGGTTGTAGCATTATGGCGCTTCCTATATTTAGCCAGGTACATTGTATCAGCAATCGTTTCATCTTGTATACTATCAATAAAGTGAGGCGTGTAATAATACCCTTTATTTGCAATCAAACACATAGCGTTTGCAAGCTGCAATGGTGTGGAGGTCATACGATCTTGTCCTATACCTAGAGTAAGAATATTACAGCTGTTCCATCGGCGTGAGCCTCCGAAATCCCTGTTGTACTTGCTTGTGTCGGGAATGTTTGCGTAATCTTCTCCGGGTAAATCAACCCCTGTCTTCACACCTAAACTAAAAGAGTTCATATATTCTTTCCACTTGAGATATCCGAATACACGATGGCTATACTTAGGATTGTCAATAGCCATTCTGAATATGTGCGTAAAGTATGAGTTGCACGAATTTGCTAAGGCAAGACGAAGATTTCCTGCATGCCCGCCACCAAAGTGAGTGCATTTAACCGGTCGCCCACATGAGTAGTATGCACCTCCACAGCCAAAACCCCACGATGGTGTTATAAGACCTTCATCTAACGCTACAAGTGCACCTAAAGGTTTAAATGTTGAGCCTGGCGGATACTGACCTTTGATTGCGCGATTTAGTAGAGGGCGTGCAGTATCCATTACCATTCTTCCATAATTTTTTCTGAAAGCTGCGCCGGCAAGATCATTGGGGTTGAAGGTGGGACCAGAAGCCATTGCGAGTATGCCGCCGCTTTTTGGATTTATTGCAACTACTGCACCGATTTTGTTGGTGAATAATTTTTCAGCAAGCTGCTGCAATTCAATATCTACACTTGAATATAAATGACGACCGGCTATAGCAGGCGTATCAAATAAACCTTTCTCATAACTTCCTTGTATTCTGTTTTTATTATCTTTTATTTGATACTTTATGCCTCGCTGACCCATTAAAACTTTTTCATAGGCGGCTTCCAAGCCATTTCTGCCTATGTAATCTCCCATCTGGTAGAAGTAACCTGATTTACGAATGATCGCCGTATCAACTTCTGCCACATAACCTAATATGTGAGCTGCAGAATTAAAAGGATAAGAACGAACAGGTCTTTCAGCCAGGTCAAAACCTGGGAACTTATACATATTTTCATCGAGCTGTGCCTGCAATTGAAAATTAACCAAACCTTCGAACACACTTGGACGATAACGTCCATTCTTGATGATTGATGTAATGATCCGCTTTCTGAATTCAGCAGTATCAATTTTTAAAATGTTACATAAAGCCATGGTATCAACTCCCTTGATCTGAAAAGGAGTAACCATTAAGTCGAACATCGCAACATTATCAAGAATTGCTCTTTTCTTACGGTCGTAAATGACACCGCGGCTCGGATAAACTATTTTTTTTGCTACAGCATTATCTTCTGCAAGCTTTGTGTATTTGCCCGAGATAACCTGGAGATTAAATAACTGTATGAGAATTACTAAAAATACAGCGGTAATAATAAGTTGAATAACCCTGCTTCGGGATTGATTGAATTCCGGCATTTTGCCTCTTCTGTTTTACAAACTTTCTTAAATGAGAATATTTACAAATTTGCAGTTTGTTTTGATATATTCTTGTAAAATATTAATTACAATTTGTAAACATTTTATAAGATTGTGTGCAGAAGTGTACAGTATGTAGCGTAGGTGCCTCAGGAAGACTGAATGTCCCATGATAATGAGCATGCAGACGTATAGCGGTAAAATTTTCCTCAGCAGTAGAAGAAAGATACGGCTGAATTATAAAACCTCCACTTGATTTTTTAGAAGATCTTCGTAAACTTCCCGTTGTCTTATAAGCTTTGCCTTACCATCTTTCACAAGAACTTCTGCAGGTTTCAATCGCGAGTTGAAGTTGCTTGACATTTCAAAGCCGTATGCTCCGGCGTTATAGAAAACAATATAATCACCTTCGTGAACTTCGGTCATTTTTCTATCCCAGGCAAAAGTGTCTGTTTCGCAAATGTTTCCAACTACAGAATAAATCTTATCTATTCCTTCAGGGTTACTTATGTTTTCAATTCGATGATATGAGCCGTAAAACATTGGACGAATCAGATGATTGAACCCACTATCAACGCCTACAAAAGTCGCTGCCGATGTTTCCTTCATTACATTAACATGTGTAACCAAATAACCTGCAGAACTTACTAAAAACTTTCCCGGCTCAAACCAGATTTGTAAATGCTTTCCGTTGGGATTAGGATGATTCTCAAATGCTTCACTAACTCTTTGTGCAAGCAAGGTAATATCTGTTTCTTCATCACCATCTTTATAAGGAACCTTGAAACCACCACCTAAATCGATAAATTCAAGTTCATTGAAATGAGGTATAATATCAAACATCACTTCTATTCCTCTCACAAAAACATCTACGTCAGAAATTTCACTTCCAGTATGAATATGTAAACCTCGAATGTGCAAATTAGTTTGTTCTACAAGGTTTAATATGTTCTGAAACTGGTCTACTGGAATACCAAATTTACTTTTGTCATGGCCCGTCGATATCTGTAAGTTTCCGCCGGCTAAAATGTTCGGACGTAATCTTATGCTTACCGGATAAGAGTGACCATACTTCTCACCAAACTTTTTTAAATTTGATAAGCTGTCAATATTTACGTTAACTCCTAAATCTTTTGCTTCTTCAATTTCATCAAAGGATATTCCATTAGAAGTATATAAAACCCTGTCAGGACTGAAACCTGCATGAAGCGCCAACTTTACTTCGTTGATGGAACTGCAATCTATGTTGGCACCTAATGACTTTATGTATTGGAGAATATTGATATTGGTGAGCGCTTTACAAGCATAAAAAAACACGACATCATTTTTCTTAAAAGCGTCCGTCAGCTTATGATATTGTTCAGCAATTTTTTCTGCATGATAGACATATACAGGAGTTCCAAACTCATTAGCTATACTGATTAACTGCTTGTTTGAAAGTTCTTGTGACATTTTTCAAAATTGTAGTGAACCTCGGATAAAAGGATAAGATTTATACTTCCTTCTTATCGAAAAAAGTTTCGTGATTTTCTTCTTCCTTTTCAGGAACATCTTCTATTCCATCTACTATAGCATCAGTAGAAGTTTTATCTTCACTTGCAGCTGATTCAGGTTCGTGCGAATCAGAATCTTCTTCTTTATCATTCTCATCGAAAAGTTCTATCTGCTGCTTTGGTGTATCGTCAGGCAGTCCCTCGCGATAAGCATCATTTTCCTGCGAGTTTAAAGCGGAGTTTACAACAGTAGCTTCAATTAATTGCTCTGCCAATACTTCTTTTATTTTCGGTAGATCATTTGTATCGTTTATGCCAAAGTAATCCATGAAGGATTTTGAAGTAGCATACACTAACGGCTTGCCTGGAAGGTTTTCGTTTCTTCCACTTATTATAATCAATTCTTTCTCGAGAAGTTTTTGGATTGAGTAGTCACTGTTTACACCTCGTATAGCTTCTACTTCTCCTTTTGTAATGGGTTGCTTATATGCGACTATTGCTAAGGTTTCAAGTGCAGCATTCGAAAGACGTTTAAGAAACTTGTCTCCATTAAGCTGACCAACGGTTTGGTGAAATTCTTTTTTCGTCAGGAACTGCCATCCGCCTCCACTTTCTCTAACTTCGAAAGGATAAAACTCTGCATTGTATTTTTCGCGTATACCTTCAACGGAGGCTTCCACCTGATCGAGTGAAATTCTTTCCTCCATAAAGCCAAAAGCACTGTTGATGAGCTCAACAATATCTAAACTTGTCAGCGGCTTGTCGCTGGCAAAAATTAATGCTTCAATATGAGGGATAATTGTTGAAAGTTC
>DASVST010000655.1:0-1633 GCA_036387965.1 Segetibacter sp.
CTTTGAGGAATTAAATTCTCTTCTTTGTTTATCCTTCCTAATTTTGATGTCCACGAATGATTACCCAAACCACCATACAGCAGATTACCAACCGTATAGATATTATAGAAATAGTCGGCGAGTATGTAAAGCTGAAAAAAAGAGGCGCGAATTACCTGGGAAATTGCCCATTTCACAACGAGAAGACTCCTTCGTTCACTGTTTCTCCGGCTAAAGAGATATATAAATGTTTCGGGTGCGGCAAAAGCGGCAATGCCATAGGTTTTTTAATGGAGCATGAAAAATTCAGCTACGTTGAGGCGCTTAAATGGTTGGCTGCAAAGTATAATATTGAAGTTGAAGAATCTGAAGTTAGCCCCGAAGTAAAAATCTTACAACAAGCTGCCGACAGCTTGTACATTATAAATGCGTTTGCGCAAAAGCATTTTACTTCGAACCTTTTCGAGAATGAAGAAGGGCGTGATGTTGCATTAAGTTATCTTAAGCACAGGGGATTTAGAGAAGAAGTCATCCACAAATTTCAATTAGGATACAATCTTGAACAACGCAGTGATTTTACTGACGCGGCAATAAAAAATCAATTCAATATTGATCTTTTACAAAAAAGCGGTTTAACAGCTATAAGAAATGAATCTGCTGTAGATAATTACAGGGGGAGAATTATATTTCCTGTACATAATAATACAGGTAAAATAATAGGTTTTGGTGCACGGGTTATTAAATCAACAGAGAAAGCTCCCAAATACATAAATACGCCTGAGAATGAGATCTATGTAAAAAGTAAGATCCTGTATGGAACTTATTTTGCCCGCCAGGCTATTGATAAAAATGATGAATGTCTGCTGGTTGAAGGGTATACAGATGTAATAAGTCTTCACCAGGCAGGAATAGAGAATGTTGTAGCCAGCGGCGGAACATCATTGACTATCGATCAACTCAGGCTCGTAAGAAAGTATTCGAACAACCTAACCATATTGTACGATGGAGATTCTGCCGGTGTAAAAGCTGCGCTTCGCGGATTAGATATGGCATTGGAAGAAGGACTGAACGTGAGATTAGTTTTGCTGCCAGAAAACGAAGATCCGGATAGCTTTGTCAATAAACTCGGCGCTTCAGCTTTTAGAGAATACATTAATACTAATAAGAAAGACTTTATTCTTTTCCAGTTAGAGGTAATGTTGAAAGATGCAGGTAATGACACAGCCAAAAGATCCGCGGTTGTTAATACCATAGCAGAGTCTCTAAGCAAAATAAATAAAGCAGAAGATTTTACCAAACAACAGGATTATATAAGGCAAATATCTGAAACGCTTAAAATTGATGAAGGCGGCTTAACAACGTTGGTTAACAAGTTTAAAAGAGATAAGCTTATTAAGGAAGAAGGTAAAATGCCTTACCAGGATTTTGGAACAAATACAAATATAGCACCCCAACCAGAGTCTGGATTTGAAGAAACCTCCCTACTCTTTAATAATGACGATGCACAGGAGCGACATTTATTAAAAGTTTTGATTGAATATGGTTTAAAACCATGGGACGAAGAAAGAACTATGGCTGAATATGTATTTGAGGAATTAAGTGAGTTTCATTTTGACAACCACGATCTGGAACATCTGTATGAAACCTACAGAAT
>DASVST010000656.1:0-3916 GCA_036387965.1 Segetibacter sp.
AGTTCTAACTCAGTATCATCTACAGGAGGATTTTACTTTGGAGCTGGTTTTGGGCTTAAAGGCAAAGGCAAGAATGCGGGCTTTTTATCTGCTCGATATTGCTCTTACAAACTCCATCTTTCGGATTACAGAACAAAGACAACTGCAAACATAGGATCGGCAGTTCTGAGTGCAGGGATTTTCTTGTAATTCTAAAGCACTCTTTAAACAAAATCTGGAGCGACAACCTGATATTTCAACTGAGCAGCTTACCATTTTCACTCAGTTAATAGCCCTTATCTTTGCACCTCATTTTTATAGATATGACAACAAGAGAAGTATATATTGTATCTGCAGTTCGTACGCCAATAGGCAGTTTTGGAGGTTCATTAAAGGAATTAAGTGCGACTAAATTGGGAGCAATTGCGATTAATGCCGCAGTTGAAAGAGCAGGTATAAAGCCTCAACAAGTGAATGAACTTTTGATGGGTTGTGTTATACAAGCAAACCTTGGGCAGGCACCTGCAAGGCAGGCTTGTAAGATTTCTGGACTGCCGGATGAGGTTATTTGTACAACAGTAAATAAAGTTTGTGCAAGCGGTATGAAGGCAATTTCGCAAGGTGCTGCAAGTATTGCACTTGGCGAAGGAGATATTATCGTAGCCGGTGGAATGGAAAGTATGAGTAATGTACCTTTTTATGCAGAGCAGGTGCGTTGGGGAAATAAATACGGTAACTCAACATTGATAGATGGTATTGCAAAGGATGGCCTAACTGATGTATACGATGGATTGGCGATGGGAAATGCTGCTGACATGTGTGCCCGTGAATGTGGTATTAGCAGGGAAGAGCAGGATGCTTTTGCTGTTGAAAGTTATAAGCGCAGCCAGGCTGCATGGAACAATGGTCATTTTGCAAATGAAGTTGTACCTGTTGAAATTCCACAACGAAAAGGTGAGCCATTGGTTGTTAGTAAAGATGATGAGCCATTTAATGTAAAGTTTGAGAAGATACCCGAATTGCGTCCTGCATTTAGTAAAGAAGGAACAGTAACCGCAGCTAATGCCTCTACGATGAACGATGGTGCAGCCGCAGTTGTATTAATGAGCAAAGAAAAGGCGGATGAATTAGGAATAAAACCATTGGCTAAGATTATCAGTTATGCTGATGCTGAGCAAGAGCCAAAATGGTTTACAACAGCACCGGCTGTTGCAATTCCTAAAGCAGTTGAAAGAGCAGGCTTGAAGATGGAAGACATTGATTTTATAGAATTAAACGAAGCATTTTCTGTTGTGTCGATTGAGAATACAAGACGTTTAAAACTTGATGCTGAGAAGGTGAATGTTCACGGAGGTGCTGTTAGTCTTGGTCATCCATTAGGTTGTAGTGGTGCAAGAATAATTGTCACTCTTATAAACGTTATGAAGAAACATGGTGGAAGATATGGTGTAGCCGGTGTATGTAATGGTGGCGGCGGAGCAAGTGCTATGGTGATAGAATTATTATAAGGTTGATAATATTTCTTCGAAGCCTGCTAACTCAGCAGGCTTTTGTATTTAGAAGAGTTATGAGCGGTAAAGTTTCATGAGTAAAACATTTTTATTTTACACGCCTAAACTCTGTTAGATGAACTTTAGTTTATGGCTTAATAGAAACAAAGATGTTGGTGTATTGCTTCTTCGATTGTTTATTGGTGTATGGTTAAGTTATGGTGTTCTGGATAACATTCTCCATTGGGATAGAATGTTGGAGTTCGAAAAATTTCTTACATCCTTCAATTTCCCATTTCCCTTAGTGTGTGCTGTTGTATCAGTTTATGCACAGGCAGTTGCCGCCGTTATGATTATATTTGGTTGGAAAATAAGGTTCGCTGCAATTCTGATGATCTTCAATTTCCTGGTTGCTTTAATTGTGGTTCATCGTAGTCATCCCTTTGATGCAATGATACCGGCACTTTCGATATTATTTTGTTGCCTGTTGTTTTTATTCCAGGGTGCTGGAAGGTTTTCTGTTGACAGGGAAAAGCTATAGCTCTGTTTCATTTTAATTTACGTTTTGATGCGTGCTTAGTACTTTTATACCATGCAATCGATAACTATCAGGCAGGCAAATAAAGACGATGTTAGCTTGATCGCAAACCTAAGCTGGCAAACCTTTTTCGATACTTATGCAAAGCATAATACCAGGGAAGACATGGAGGTCTTCATGGAAAAAAATTTCTCCAAAGAAGTTGTTGGTAAGGAGCTCGAGGATGATAAAACAATGTTCTTTCTTGCTTATGTAAAGAAAGATGTTGTTGGCTATGTAAAGCTTAGCGAAAGTGAAAATCCGAAAGATCTAAGTAAAGAAAATACAATGGAGATTGCACGATTCTACGCAGTTAAAAGTAAAATAGGAAGTGGTGTTGGTGCAGAGCTGATGAACCATTGTATAGAAGTGGCAAAGACTAAAAGCAAGAGTATTTTATGGCTGTGTGTCTGGAGTCAAAATCAAAGAGCCATACAATTTTACAGGAAGTTCGGTTTTGAAAAATTTGGCGATTTTACTTTTATGCTTGGTAAAGATGCACAGGATGATTGGTTGATGAAGCTGGATCTGAATAGTGCTTCTGAGAGATATTAGTCAGTTAAATATCTCTCCTTTACAATTTGTACATGGTGCAGAATGTGCCCATAAACAACATAACAAATTGCATTCACTGTGTTTGGTACATTGCTCGTTATACCTTGTTGCTGCAACTGCTCTTCGTCAAAACTTTTAATTAGCATGTCAGTTGACTTCCGGGTGATTTCAAATTCAGTAATTAAATCATCCCAGTTCCTGTTATCCGCTTTGCTGTTAGTTGCGTATAAGTTTTCATCAAAACCGGGTAAAGGTGTTTGATCTTTTCTTGCAATGCATAAAGCCCGGTATGCAAATATTCTTTCTGCATCAATTAAATGAAGGAGCATTTCTTTCAAAGACCACTTTCCTTCAGCATACTTGTAAGAAGCTTTTTCTGCAGGAATATTTTTGAAGAAATCAACAACCGAAGTTCCGTACCTATCGGCAGCCTCAGCAATGTTATCTGCCTTAACCTTACTTATATAGTTTTGGAAGAAGTCAGGAAATGAGCCAGGTTGCGGACGGGGCATTATTGCTTTACTGGTTTGTTTTTGAAAGTTGATTTCGGAAGTTTGTTTACAGGCTTTGCCACTGGCTTCTTTTCCTCTTTCGGTGCTATAGTAGCATCCATACCAGCAGCAATTTGCACAGCATTATAAGCATTCACAATTCCACCTGTAGCGCTAAGTTCAGTTATAAAAACTTTCTCTTTAGTTCCTGGTTTTGTAACTGAGATGGGGTTATCGGACACTGTTACCGACTTTTCAATAGCAGTCCTTACTTGCTTTGCAGTAAGACCCGGATAATAGGAGCGAATAAGCCCAGCGATACCAGCAACAACTGGTGAAGCCATACTTGTACCCTGCAAACTGCCATATTGATTACCACCAGGAATAGTTGAATAAATTTTTACACCCGGAGCAAATACATCTACAGACTTCTTTCCATAGTTACTGAAATCAGCCACGTAAGAATCTTTAATATGGGGATCGCTGCTTGCGCCAACTGTAAGCCAGTTCGGTGCTTTTGTGTTTGAAGGTTTCAAAAATGGGTTTGGATAATTTTCTTTCTCATCTGTGTTCGCTGCTTCATTACCTGCTGCATGCACCAATAATACGTCTTTAGATTCTGCATACTTTACTGCCTCATCAACCCACTTTTTCTCAGGAGAAAAACTCTTACCAAAACTCATGTTTATAACTTTGGCACCGTTATCTACAGCATAACGAATTGCAAGTGCAATGTCTTTATCGTATTCATCACCATCGGGTACCGCTCTTATGGTCATTATTTGTACATTATCAGCAACACCATCTACACCAATTCCATTCCC
>DASVST010000657.1:0-2195 GCA_036387965.1 Segetibacter sp.
TCTAACCGCTTTATTGAAGATCGAACAAGCGTAGCCTGGTTCTGTTCAGCATTTTTAGTTGGTGCAGTTGCTTCTTTAACGGGAGATATTACAAGCCCTACACTCGGCAAAATCAATCCTGTACGCTTTGATTGATCATTGTTTGAAGTTGACAAAACTGTTCCTGTTAACGCAGCAGAGGCAGCAGTAAGATCGAAACCAGTGCGGGCTCTTTTTGTTTTCTTAATGGTGCGATCTAACTGCAGAAACGTATACTTCAATTTCAAAATGTAAGAATTCAAATCTTTAACCAGCATGTTATATTGCTCACGAACAATAGGATAATTTAAACCGTTTCTTACAATAAATTTTACCTGCGCGGTATCCTGCAATTTAAACTTGGTAGAGCCGACAAAGTTTATCGTCACTATTTTCACTTTTCCTGAATCTGTATCTTTCACAAAATCGTACGAAGGCGTCCATCTAAATTCGTCGTTGCATTTTTGAACAGGTGTAAATTCACCAATAGGCATGCTGGTGGATGTAAGAATGTTTTCGAAAGGAAAATTACCTGTTTCGCATAATACTTTAAACCGAACCGATTCTGCCTCTTCAATCCATATCGTTCCACTTATGGTGGGCTTAAGCCGGGAAGGAATGATCTCAGTATTGAAGAAGACAACAGTGAAAACAGTATCCACCCTTTCTACCGAATTATTTAAGTTTTGAACACCAATAGATACATTATAATTAAAATCGTATTTAAGTCTGCCGGATAGAAAATAAGACTTGTCGGCTTTAAAACTTAGTGAACCATTGTCTTTATTAATTCGCAACCCGACAGGAGCATTTTTAAGGTACCAGAAATAATTTGAGAGGCTTTTATTGATCTCAAAACGGTAGCTCAATAAAGAGTCAACATGTACAGAAAACAACGGGTTGAGATTAATGATCCGCAGAGAAGTATCAGGTGCAATAGCGGCAATTGTATCAGCGGGGGAGATTAAGGTATCTGCTCTATTATTTTTGGTCGTGTCGGTCTGACTGAAACAAAGAAAAGAAAATATCGAAAAAACAAAACTTAGCCATAATTTTTTCATATTCTACTTCTGGATAGTAATAAGGTTGCAATAATAAACAATAATGAGAACTAAAATACGGGCTATACCTTATCCCTTCTTCACGGCAGAGACAGGTTATATAGCGATACAATCAATGCAAATAAGTATTGAAAAAACGACAATTTTCAATACTTTGACAAGACTTCCGCTACACAATTTTTCAAGCGATGTAACTAAGGAGTAGAGTCATCAATGTTCTGATCGCGTTGATCATCATTCGACCATTGCTGTAAAGCATCGTGGATCTTCTTAGAAAGAGGCTTTTCTACTTCTGCAGGTTGAAGCGTTTCCGGGGTAACTACTTTTTCATTATCACTATTATTGGTGCTAATGCCGCCGCTTTCGTTTTCATCGCCGGGAGTGTAAATAAAGTAGTTGCTTAACAATTTCATACTGTTCTTTTAAATTTAGTTGATAGACTTTCTGCTACAAAGATAAATCTTAAAATCGCTTATTGTTGCCAATCATCGTTTATGAGACGCCCCACTTTGAAACCTATGCATATTGATATCTCTCTTAATAGCCTTAATAAGACTAAACTTTGAATAACTGATAGTTGAAGTGGTACCCCAAAAAAAAGGTACAGGGAATGGTTTGCCGGAAGCGGGTGTTTCATTAGCTATTTCAAAGCCATGCTCTTTTTTCAGTAGCAGCGCTTTGTGAAAGGTTGTTTGAGAGACTCCAGATTTGCAACTGCACATAAACCAATACGGTTAGCAGAAATCCGGCGATTGAAAAAGTAAGAAGAAGTAAAGATCTTCAAAAGGAGCTTTTGAAGAAGTAAAGGAAGGCTGGGGATCATGGTCCTCCCGATTTCAAAAGTGAAACCGGGGAAAAATAGTAAATACAGAAGCCGAAGAGAACCCCTGTAATTATTACATGGAATTATCTACTCGCCCATTAACGCCAAAACGGGTCTGCTCAATGAGCTGATTAACTGGTTAGATTTACGCACAAGCTGAACAACATTATTCCAAATGCCTGTAGAATTTACTTTTGCATTATCTACTTTTCTAACAGGTGATAAGTTTACATATTTCGCTTCTTTTTTTAATTCCAGTTGTTGTTTATTTACAAGGTATATACGCAACATCT
>DASVST010000658.1:0-5209 GCA_036387965.1 Segetibacter sp.
ATACATCATTGTAGGTGTTTTGATCTTTGCGGCTTATGGTATCTATAAGTTCTTAGAATGGCTGTTTTAAGGGTGTTTACGAACCCCAGAATATAGAAGTCGCTCCTATAGCGTGTTTGAAGGTTATTTGCACGACCCGTCCGGTCCGCTAAACGTAAGGATTACAATTTGTAATCCTTATTTTATTTTACATCACTTTACAGTTAGTATGCTGTTTTTCAGCATTTTATAACAACGCCTGCGCTTTTCTTCATCCTACCTTTACAATGGTTGACATATTCTTAATCGAGTAAAAAATCGAGTAATTATGTTACTACCAATCAAACCAATTTGCGAACGCAAATTTACGCGTCGGGATGGAACAAGCCTCATTTATATTCAATACTGTTACAGTTCAGAGAAACGTACATTGTTGAATACTGAAATTGCAATCCCCCATAATTTTTGGAACAAAAAACGGCTATGTATTACTGACAATCTTCCTGCTTCATTTGGGGATGTGGAACATTTGAACAATGAGATAGACAGAATGATCAGAGTCGTTCAGGACATTGTTTCTTACGCTACAAAGAACAAAATTGAAGAGCGGGGTTCATTTGTAAAAAAGACATTTAAGCCTAATTTAGATATAAGAACTTTAAATAGTCAGGATACTAAAACGATTATTGAAGCTACTCAAACGAAGAAAGTAAATAAGGACTTGTATCTACAGTTAGATGACTATATAAAATCTAAAGAAAAAAAGGTTACAAAGGCAACAATATGTGTTTATAAATGTATGAAGGAACAATTACAAGCCTATGAAGAATATAGAGAGAATAAGATAACCTTCGAAAGCTTTGATTTTGAATTCTACGACGGTTTCGTACATTTCCTCACCTTTGATTATGTCCATAGAAGAAGAAAAACAGTTATTACAGGTTTAAAGGTCAATACAATTGGAAAGACAATTAAACAATTAAGAATTTTTATCAAAGACCGGGTTCGTCGTAAAATTATAGCCTCTATTGATCTTACTGATTTCAAGATTCCGGAAGAAGAAGCTGATGCAATTTATTTAACACATGCAGAGATAGCTAAAATATATCGCGAAGATTTATCTGATCATCCTCATTTAATTGAATACCGCGACTTGTTCGTATTAGCCTGTCTAACTGGTTTAAGATTTTCAGATTTTTCAATCCTCCAACCGGAAGATCTTCGCAATGATATGCTATATAAAAAACAGGAGAAATCAGATCATTGGGTTGTTATTCCACTAAGGAAAGAAGCTAAGATTATATTTTCAGACCAATTCAAAGAAAAGATGCCTAACATTTCAAACCCAGAATTTAATAGGCATATAAAAACAATAGGTAAACTTGCCGGCCTTTATCAAACCATAAAATTCTCATATAAAAAGGGTAATAAAAACATAGAGGTAATAAAGCCTAAATACGATTGGATAACGTCTCATACTGCTCGAAGATCATTTTGTACAAATGAATTTTTAGCGGGAACTCCGGTAAAGCTAATTATGAAGATAAGCGGTCATAAAAACGAAAAGGACTTTTACAAATATATAAGAGTGACACCAGAAGAGGCAGCTCAAAAGATAAAAGAATTATGGTTGGAAAGAAACGATATGGAAACATTTAATTCTCAACTGAAAAAAGTATCCTAACTCATCACATTAATTCCGTTTAGTTCCAGTTACAGAAGATCTCTGTTTTAGCTGTAAACAGAATTGTTATCAATGAAGTGTGATATCATTAAGATTTATTTAGTGCATTCTATTTTATCACTTTTTAAATATGCAATCAGACAAAAGAGATATGCAACAGGATATTTATTAACTCATTTCCCTTTACTAACCGTATAAGTACTGTTTTTACTCTTCCTCTCATAGCATTGTTTTGCACCAGCACATTAGAAGATATTGATCTTGCAATTGAGAGTTGTTACTAGACAATGCACATGAGAATAGGATTAACAAAATATGATATTGAATGCCTTAACAATGCAAAAGGTCTTATTGATAAAGATCCTTCTCAACATTATACAATCCCGGAAATTTCAAGGCATGTTGGATTGAGCCCAACAAAATTGAAGAGTGGTTTTAAAACACTTTATGGAATGGGCATATACAAGTATCTGCAACAACAAAGGTTGGAAAAAGGAAGGTATCTACTTGAGAATTCAGAAAAAACATTAAAAGAAATAAGCCGCTCCCTGGGGTATAAGTATAAAAACAACTTCAGTACTTCCTTTAGAAAAAAATTTGGTATTCCACCTGGTGAATGGAAAAGTACAGTTCAATAAAGATGTCTGTTTGCAAACTAAAACAGACCAATAGCATATAACATCTACTCTACCTTGAGCTAACAATCACAAAACCAGAATACATAAAATATAACATCAACCAGATTAATAAACTTCTTACTACACCTAAATACTGTAAGCTCCTTATGAGCTATCAGAATAAAATATTGTTGTACAACAATTGTTGACCATCTCAAATAGTCAGCAAAGAGGCAGCGCAGCCTCTGCTAATGGTAATTTATATTTTATAATTAAAAACAAAAAACATGAAAAAAATTAAAGTTTTAATGTTAAGCGTTGTTGCTGTATGTATCGGCATCTTCGCCAGTTCTTTCTCTAAGGCTAATTCATCAAAAGCTGTTGCTGAAGAGTGGTTCATTTATGTGGGAGGTCCACTAAATGATCCTTCGAGCTACACCTATAATGGATCCGATCCCGGTTGTTCAAGCACTGATGAGCTTTGCGCTATCAAAGTAATGAATAACAATGGGCAGCCGGACGCTGATGCATTGCAGGAGTTATATGATGACAATAACCAATTCATTCAACCTGTTGCAGGTGTTGTTGAATTTAGGGCAGCTCCATAAATTTGAAATAACAGGGGCGTTCTCGCCCCTGTTATTTTATAAATCACTGCCTTGTATTTTGTTGAATTCCGGTCAAACTTATGACACCCTGTGGTATATAATAGGTGTATTTGGTATCATTGGGTGAAAGCTGATGAACTTGACCATTCACATTTCTGAAAAGTGTTTTTGCAAAACGTGGTTCTATATTTAACCGCCTTAGATCAAACCATCGTATGTTCCTAAGGACGAGTTCCTTTCTTCTTTCTATCAAAATTTTTCCTAAGGCATCTTCTGATGTGGAAGCTGTATAAGGGATGAAAGTTCCTGATTTCCATCGTTTGACAAGAAGTGTATTTAAGTCTGATAGCGCTCCTTCTTTGTCGCCAAGTCTCGCTCTGCATTCTGCCCTTATTAAGTAGACCTCGTCTGTTGCAATGCCATTAAATCGGCTGCTGCTGCCGTCATAGCTTCCTTTAAATCCGAATGTACCGGTACCATTCGACTGATAAAATATCGTTCTTCTCAAATCGTTTAAAGCATAAGATTTGTATAATAATGAGTCTACTTTCCAGTTATTTACGCTAAGCATTCCAGGTGTTAATATTGTTGATGGAAAAATTACTTCCGGGTTAAGTCGTGTAAAAGGGATTGCAGTTGAACTGTTGATAGTATTGTAATCGATTAGTACATTATTCAATTGCAAACATGAATCTGCATAGTTCCTTGCTTGTGAATACTCTCCCATTATTAAATAAGTACGAGCCAGCCCAGCAAACGCCGCAGCTTTAGAGGGTCGTGAGATTGGCGTTGTTGTAACCGGAAGCATTACAGAGGCTGATGTAAGATCATTAATAATCTGATCATACGTTTGCTGTAGGGTTGATCTTATGGTTTTCTCATTTACGTTTGTATTCAGTCGCAGTGGTATACCCAGAGTTTGTGTAGATGTATTTCTATCATACGGATTGGCATAGTATTGTGCTATGTGATAGAAGGCATAAGCCCGGTAAAATAAAGCTCCACCCTTAATACGACTCCAGTCATTAATGTTTATAGCAGTAGGTTGAATATCTTCAGTAGTTTCTAATGCAAGATTAGCATGTAAAACGACCTGGTACATGTTAGACCATTCAAGATCATTATAAGCATCCTTAGCCCATATGTAGTTGTTCTGGTTTACTATTCCTAAACCAGCCCAATAAGTATCTAGTAAGTAAAAATCATCATCTGACTGGGCACCAATAGATGGGTAAGAGTTATTCATTAAAGAATAAAAATCCAGTAATGCTTGTGCATCTTCTAATGTAGAAGGAACCACAAGAGTCTTATCACTTTTCTTATCAAGGAATTTCTTGCAGGAAGTTGAGCCAAATGAAATAGCAAAAATTCCTAAGATCAATAAACTTTTAAGTGTGCTTTTTGTTGTTTTTATTGTCATAATAAAAAAGATTAGGAATTAAAAAGAAGCTTTTACGCCACAGGATATGCTTATTGCAGAGGGGATATTAAATCCGTAATCAGGATCCAATCCTGGACTATTCATTCTCCATAAAATACCTGGATTATTAATATATAAGTATAGTTGAGCATTCTTGAATAGGTTGTTCTTTCTGCCGTCTACCTGGTAGTTAATGCTTATATCTTGTAGCCTTATATGATCTGCTCTTTCAACCGTAGCTTCTGAATAGTTATAAAATTTATCCCTGTTTGAATTTGCAGGATACACGAGGGATGGAACAGAAGTAAAAGCTTCATCCCCAGGTTTTTGCCATCGTTTTTCATAATCCTGATGTCCCCTCCATAAATTGAATAGGTCTGAATAATTGATCGTGCTCCGTCTAAAGTAGTATGAAAACTTATACCCCACATTTGCAGATAAACTTAATCCCTTCCAGGAAACTGATGGGATTACATTTCCATAGAATGGTGGACGGGCGGTACCGCTTACTACAAGATTATCCCAGGTAGTTGTGTTGACTATTGCACTATAGTTCTTACTTAAAGTATCACCTGCATAACCAATCGGATCACCAGAGTTGGCATCTAATCCGCCCCAGCGATAACTTACAATAGAATAAGGGTCCTCCCCTTCAATAGTTAAAATAGAAAGCCCGGAAGAACCAACATAAGAGCCTTTATTAGAGGATTGAAGATTATACCTGGTAATTTTATTTGTAACATGGTTCAACATAAACTGAATATCCAGTTTTAAGTTTCCGGTGAGAATTTTTGAGTTTACTCTTAGTTCAAATCCTCTCCCGGTGACATTTGCTGAATTCATAGTCATCTGTGAAATTCCTGTTGTCACGTCAACAGCAGTTGGGCTTAACAGATCTATA
>DASVST010000659.1:0-1741 GCA_036387965.1 Segetibacter sp.
GAGAATATGTTTGGTCAAGTTCGTACGACGTTGGTGAAATGTGGTCAAGTAGAGATATAAATAATGTCACTCCCATAGACACTTTTTTTACCAATTTATCACTAGCCTCAAACGGTCCAGCTGCTTCTTTTGCAATCAGTGTTGCTGGCAGTGCCTTTAATAACAGAAATTTTAAAGTTGAAGTAAATGGAAGCTCGGTTGTAGACACAACTATTAATTCTCTTGATGCGTTTGTTACAAACAGAAGCATTACCCGGTCGACCCTTGCATTAAACAATAATTCAACAGTTAGAATAAGCAGTCTCTCAAGTATTTCTACAGATAGATTTGTAGCTGGTTTTGTTGAATTAACCTATCCACGCAATTTTAATTTTGGTGGGCAGTCGAATTTTGTTTTTACCATGCCTGCTTCTTCAACAAATAAGTTTGTTGAAATAACGAATTTTAATGCTGGTTCAACTGCACCTGTTTTATATGATCTAACAAACAATCGCAGGTATGTTGCAGAAGTTTCGGGTGGGGTGATTAAAATAGTTCTGCAGCCATCTTCCACTACCACTAATTTGGTTTTAGTTAGCCAGGAAACAACGAATGCAACTCTTGTATCAACCTTTATACAACGGAATTTTGTAAATTATACTCTCACCGGCAACCAGGGCGATTACCTGATTATATCTCACTCTTCCTTACAAACGACTCATAACGGTGCAGATCAGGTAGATCAGTATAGAGCCTACAGGGCTTCGGCAGCTGGTGGAAGTTTTAATGCAAAGATTTACGATATAGATCAGATCGTTGACCAATATGCATTCGGTATAAAAAAACACCCTCTGAGCGTCAAGAATTTTTTAAAATCTACGCGAAACAAATTCTCCGTAGCACCAAAATTTGTTTTGCTTCTTGGTAAGGGACTTACTTATGTTGATTATAGGGAAAATCAGCTTTCGCCGAGAGTAGATCAATTAAATCTTATTCCAACCTGGGGTTGGCCAGCATCCGATGTATTACTTGCTTCCGATAATATGGACCCCCTTGTAACTACACCTATTGGCAGGCTTTCAGTTATTGCTCCGGCAGAAATTTTTGATTACTTAAATAAAGTAAAACAGTACGAGCAGGCACAGGCAAATACTAATCAAACTATCGAAAACAAATCATGGATGAAGAACGTCGTACATGTGGCCGGTGGAAACGACCCGAATTTGGATTTGAGGTTAACGCAATATTTTAATGGCTACGAAAATATAATTGAAGACACTTTGTTCGGTGGTAACGTAACAAATTTCAATAGGCTTGTTACAGGTCCTGTTACGCCTGTTGTTAATGCTCAGATGGAACAGGCTTTTCAAAAAGGCATTAGTATAATAATGTATTTCGGGCACTCTGCTGCAACCTCGTTTGACTATAATTTAAACACACCGCAGGAGTATAACAACACCGGTAAATATCCAATGTTTATTGTGAATGGTTGTAATGCCGGTGACTTATTTTCATTTGATACATCAAGATTTTCAACCCTCGAAAACCTTTCTGAAATGTGGGTGTTAGCGAAAGACAAGGGTTCTATCGGTTTTATAGCAAGTACTCACTTTGGCGTAGAAAATTACCTTAATGATATTAGTACAGGTTTATACCGGTCTATAGGTGTTACCGGTTATGGTAAAAGTATAGGCTTTAATATGAATGAAGGAACACGATATATGCTTAATAGGTATGGATTAAGTGCTGACGGTCCGAGACT